>NZ_JBEZED010000005.1:0-258658 GCF_040648675.1 Micromonospora sp. NPDC049101
CCCGCCCCCGCCAGACGCTCGACTGGGCAACCCCAGCCGAACGCCTGGACCACCTCATCGCTACCTAACGATTGCACTCACCCCTTGACCCCAAGCCGAGCAGCCGGGCAATAACTCCATGATCAACGCGGGGGGGCGCGGGGGGAGGGCTCCCGGGGGGTGGGGGAGTGGGGGGTGTCGTATGGGTCTGATGGGATGAGCTGATGCAGGCGTACCGGTTGGTGCGGCGGTCCGGAGGGCCGCCGCGGGGGGACGGGGCGACGCCTGACAGCGCTTCCGTGCCCGCCAGCGGCGGCACGTCCGGGGGCGGTGTCGGCGTGTCGGCGGGGCCCGATCGCGGGGCCGGGTCCGAGCTGACGGTCGGCGGCACCGGCTGGCGGGTCGACGCGGTGCAGGCCGAGGTGGTCGGGCACACCGACGGGCCGATGCTCGTGCTCGGCGGGCCGGGCACCGGCAAGACCAGCACCCTGGTCGAGGCGGTCGCCACCCGGGTGACCGAGGGGGTCGACCCGGAACGGATCCTGGTGCTGACCTTCGGCCGTCGCGGGGCCACCGCCCTGCGCCAGCGCATCGAGGCCCGGGTCGCGCAGGACGGCCACCGGGTGCTGCGCGAGCCGCTGGTGCGCACCTTCCCGGCGTACGCCTTCGGTCTGCTGCGCCGCGCCGCCGCCGAACGAGGCGAGCCCTCGCCCCGGCTGCTGACCGGCCCCGAGCAGGATCTGATCATCCGCGAGCTGTTGGACGTGGTGGGCGAGGAGCCCGAGGACGACCCGGTCGGTTGGCCGACCGACCTGCGCCCGGCCCTGCGGACGCGGGCCTTCGCCGGCCAACTGCGCGACCTGCTCATGCGGGCCGCCGAGCGCGGCGTGGGCCCGGTGGAGCTGGCCCGGCTGGGTGCGAGGCTCGGCCGCGCCGACTGGCCGGCCGCCGCCCGCTTCCTGCGGGAGTACGTCGCCGTGCTCGCGCTGCGCGACGTCAGCAACCGGGGCTCCATCGCGTACGACCCGGCGGAGCTGGTCCGGGCGGCCACCGGGCTGCTGCGCGACGACGAGGAGCTGCTGGCCGCCGAGCGCCGTCGGCTCGCCCACGTGTACATCGACGAGTTGGCCGACACCGACCCCGCCCAACTGGAGCTGCTCTCGGTGATCGCGGGCGGAGGCAAGTCGCTCGTCGCGTTCGCCGACCCGGACTCCTCCACGTACGCCTTCCGGGGCGCCGACCCGGCCGGGGTGACCACGTTCGCGCACCGATTCCGGACCGCCTCCGGCGCGCCGGCCGCGCAGGTGCTGCTGACCACGTCGTACCGGGCCGGGCCGGGTCTGCTCGCGGCGATCGCCCGGCTGGGGCGCCGGCTGCGTGGCCCGGCCGCGCACCGTCGGCTGCACCCGCTGCCGGACGCGCCGCCCGGGACGGTCGAGGTGCACACGTTTCGCTCGGCGACAAGTGAGGCCGCCTGGTTGGCCCACGCGCTGCGCTCGGCCCACCTGCTCGACGGCGTGCCCTGGTCGCGGATGGCGGTGCTGGTGCGGTCCACCGCCCTGCAACTGCCCACTCTGCGACGGGCGCTGCACGCTGCCGGCGTGCCGACAGTGGTGCACGGCGAGGACCTGCCCCTGCACCTGCAACCGGCGGTCGCGCCGCTGCTGCTTCTGCTGCGCTGCGCGCTCGAACCGGACCGACTCGACGAGGAATCCGCGGTCGCGCTGCTGCACTCGCCGCTCGGCGGGGCCGACCCGCTGGCCGAGCGGCGGCTGCGGCAGGGCCTGCGCGCCCTCGCGCTGGCCGGCGGTGACCGCCGCCCCTCCGGGGAGCTGATCGTCGAGGCATTGCGCGACCCGGAGGAACTGGCCGACATCGAGCGCCGCTGGGCCGAGCCGGCGCAGGCGGTGGCCGGGCTGTTGGCCATTGCCCGCGAGGCCGCCGCCCGGCCGGGGTCGACCGCCGAGGACGTGCTCTGGGCCGTGTGGAGTGCCAGTGGTCTCGCCGAACGCTGGGCGGGTGCGATCAACCAGGGGCGGCCGGCGGCCGGCGAGGGGGACCTGGCCCGGCGGCGGCGGGCCGAGGCGGCCGACCGCGACCTCGACGCCGTGCTCGTGCTCTTCGACGCGGCGGCCCGGTTCACCGACCGGCTGCCCGGCGCCCGCACCGAGGTCTTCCTCGACCACGTGCTCGCCCAGGATCTGCCGGCCGACACCATCGCGCCGACCGCCGACCGGGGCGCGGCGGTGCGCCTGCTCACCGCGCACGCCGCGAAGGGCCTGGAATGGGACCTGGTCGCGGTGGCCGGCGTGCAGGAGGGCATCTGGCCGGACCTGCGACTGAGGGGCAGTCTGCTCGGCTCGGAGCGGCTGGTCGACGTGCTGGCCGGCCGGTCCGTCGACGGCGCCACCAGGGCGAACGTGGTGGGCCAGACCTCGGCCTTGCTGGACGAGGAACGCCGGCTCTTCCACGTCGCGATCAGCCGGGCCCGGCATCGGCTGCTGGTCAGCGCCGTGGCCTCGGCCGCCGTCGGCGGTGACGACCACGAGGAGCAGCCGAGCCGGTTCCTGCACGAGCTGGGCCCCTCCACGCCGCCCGCACCGCCGAGCGGTGCCGGACCGGCCGACCCGACCGCACCACCGGGTCCGCGCACCGCCCCGCAGGCCGGGGGCCCCGCCGGCAACTCACCAGACGTCACCGCCACCGCCGAAGGCGCGACCGGCGGCGGGACAAACGCTGCGACCGGCGGCGGGACGAGCGGCGCGAACGGCGGCGGATCCGACGGCACGACTGGCGGCGCGACCGAGGACGACGGTGAGCCGGACCGTCCCGGGGCACTGCCGGTGACCCGTCCGCCCCGGGCGCTCACTCTGCCGGCGTTGGTGGCCGAACTGCGTACCGCCATCACCGACCCGGCCGCTCCGGCGGCCCGGCGGCGCGCGGCGGCGGCCGAGCTGGCCCGGCTCGCCGCCGCCGGGGTGCCCGGTGCGCACCCGGACGACTGGTGGGGGTTGCGCGCGCTCTCCGACGACCGGCCGCTGGTCGACGACGGGGACCCGGTGCGGGTCACCCCGTCGGCCATGGAGAGCGCACTACGGTGCAGCCTGCGGTGGTTGCTGGAACGGCACGGCGGCAGTGGCCCGACCAGCACGGCGCAGGGGGTGGGCAACCTGGTGCACGCCGCCGCGATGCTCGCCGAGGACGCCAGCGCCGACCGGGGTGCCCTGCTCGACTACGTGGCAGCCCGGTTCGACGCGATCGAGCTGGCCGCCCGCTGGATGGCCGGCCCGGAGCGGGACCGCGCCGAGGCGATGGTCGACAAGCTGCTGCGCTGGCTGGCCACCAACCCGCGTCGGTTGCTCGCCATCGAGCACGAGTTCGCGGTCCGCCTGGACGACCCGAATCGGCCCGTCGACCTGACCGGTCGGGTCGACCGGCTGGAGGTCGACGAGGCCGGCCGGCTGGTGGTGATCGACCTGAAGACCGGCAAGTCCACCGCGGTCACCGGCAGCGAGCTGGCCGAGCACCCGCAGCTCGGCGCGTACCAGGCGGCGGTGGAGGCGGGGGCGTTCGCCGAGTTCGGCGACGAGTCCGGCGGCGCGGCGCTGGTGCAGCTCGGCACCTCCGCGAAGGATGCCCGGGAACAGAACCAGCCGGCGGCGGGCGAGGGCCCGGCGGCCGGCTGGGCGACCGCGCTGGTCCGGCGCACCGCCGATACGATGGCAGCCGCCACGTTCGCCGCGGTGGCCAACTCGAAGTGCCGGGTCTGCCCGGTCCGCACCAGCTGCCCGGTCTCCGGGCAGGGGCGTCAGGTCGTCGAGCCGCCGACCGTCCGGCGCACCCGTGAGGGCGAGGAGTGAGAAGGCACCGTGAGCCAGCCCACCCTGTTCGGCGCGGGTCCCACGCCGGCGCCCCGGCTGGCGGACTCCGGCCCCCGGTACACGCCCGTGGAGTTGGCCAAGCTGCTGCGGCTGCCGGCGCCCACCCGGGAGCAGGCCGCGATCATCGCCGCCCCGGTGGAGCCGCTGCTGGTGGTCGCGGGAGCCGGGTCGGGCAAGACCGAGACGATGGCCGCGCGGGTGGTCTGGCTGGTGGCCAACTCGTACGTGCGCCCGGAGCAGATCCTCGGGCTGACCTTCACCCGTAAGGCGGCCGGCGAGTTGGCCCACCGGGTCCGTACCCGACTCGACCAGCTGATCCGCCGACTCGGCCGGCAGGGCCGGGACCCGCTGGACGATCCGCTCGCCGGTGAACCCACAGTCTCCACCTACCACTCCTACGCGGGGCGGATCGTCACCGAGCACGGGCTGCGGTCCGGCTACGAGCCGTCGACCCGGCTGCTCACCGAGGCGTCCCGCTGGCAGTTGGTCGACCTGCTGGTGCGCAACTACGACGGCGACATGTCCGAAGTGGACCGGATGCCGAGCACCATCACCGACGCGGTGCTGGCGCTCGCCGGGGAGCTGGACGAACACCTGGTCGCGCCGGACCAGCTGGCGGCCTGGACCGGTCGGTTCTTCGCCGAGGTGCAGTCCCGGCCGGGCCGGGTGTACGCCGACGTGCGCAAGGCGCTCACCCTCCAGCAGACCCGGCTGCGCCTGCTGCCGCTGGTGCGGGCGTACGCCCGGCGCAAGGAGGACTTCGAGGCGATGGACTTCGCCGACCAGCTCGCGCGGGCGGCCCGGGTGGCCCGCGATCACCCGGGGGTCGGCGAGATCGAGCGGGACCGTTTCCGGGCGGTGCTGCTCGACGAGTACCAGGACACCAGCCACGCCCAGGTGGTGCTGCTCAACGCCCTGTTCGGGGGTGGGCACCCGGTGACCGCGGTGGGCGACCCGTGCCAGTCGATCTACGGCTGGCGTGGTGCCAGCGCCGGCACCCTGGACCGGTTCCCCACCGAGTTCGCCCGCGCCGACGGTGCGCCCGCCCCGGCGCTGGGGCTCACCACGAGCTGGCGTAACCGTCCGGAGATCCTCCGGGTGGCGAACGCACTGTCGACTCCGTTGCGGGCGGCCGGCGCCCGGGTGCCGGAGCTGCGCTCGGCGCTGACCGTCCGGGATCCGATCCCACACCGCAGCCCCGGCGGTGCGGCCGGCGGCGCGGTGCACTGCGCGCTGCTGCCCACGTACGCCGACGAGGCGGACTGGATCGCCGACAGCGTGCTGGCCGCCTGGCGGGGGGCGGCCCGGATGCCCGGCGCGGCCCCCGAGCACATCCCGGTGGCGCAGCGCCCGACCACCGCCGTGCTGGTCCGGGTCCGCAGCCAGATTCCGGCGATCGAGTCGGCGCTGCGCGAGCGCGGCCTACCGGTGGAGGTGGTGGGGCTCGGCGGCCTGTTGGACACTCCCGAGGTACGCGACGTGGTCTGCACGCTGCGGGTGCTGGCCGACCCGACCGACGGGGCGGCGCTGCTGCGGCTGCTCACCGGCGCCCGTTGGCGGATCGGCCCGCGTGACCTGGTGGCGTTGCACCGGCGGGCCCGAGCCATCGCCAACGCCCGCCGTCAGGTGGCCGCTGACGAGGCCGCGGAGATCAGTCCTGACCTGCTGGACGAGGCGACCCTGGTGGAGGCGTTGGCCGATCTCGGCCCGGCACAGGCGTACTCGGCGGAGGGCTTCGCGCGACTGCGCGCGTACGGCATGGAGCTGGCGCTGTTGCGGTACCGACTGGACCAGGCGCTGCCGGACCTGATCGCGGACATCGAGCGGACCATCGGCCTGGACGTGGAGGTCGCGGTGCGGGCCGGCCGCGACGGTGCCGGCGACGCCGGCCTGGCCCGGGGTCACCTGGACGCCCTCGGTGACGTGGCGGCCCGCTTCAGCGGGGAAACGCCGGGCGCGACGCTGTCCGGGTTCCTGTCCTACCTGACCGCCGCCGAGGACGAGGAGCGCGGTCTGGCGCCGGGCGAGGTCGAGGTGGTGGAGGGCGCGGTGCAGGTGGTGACCGCGCACGCCGCCAAGGGCCTGGAGTGGGACGTGGTGTCGGTGGCCGGACTGTGCCGTGGGTCGTGGCCGGGGCCGGTGCGCAACTCCGACCACTGGTTGGGCGGGCTCGGGGTGCTGCCGTTCCCGCTGCGGGGCGACGCCGACGGGTTGCCCGAGTTGGCGCTCGACGAGGCGGCCGACCAGCGGGCGGTGGCGCGGGCGGTGAACGACTTCACCGACGCCTGGCGGGCACACGACGAGCGCGAGGAACGCCGGCTGACGTACGTGGCGGTCACCCGGCCGCGCCGGCTGCTGCTGTGCTCCGGCTACTGGTGGGGGGACGGCACGAAGCGACCGCGCGGTCCGTCGGTCTTCCTGCGTGAGGTGTACGACGCCTGCCTCGACGGTGGGCCGGGGCACCTGATCGACGCGTGGGCGCCGGAGCCCACGCCGGACGCCACGAACCCCACGGCCGAGGTGGTGCTCCGCGCGGAGTGGCCGGCCGACCCGCTGGGTGGCCGCCGACCGGCGTTGGCCCAGGCCGCCGGGCTGGTGCGCCGCCTGATGACCGACGGCCCGACCACGGTGGCTGTCGGGCCGGTGGCTGTCGGGCCGGTGGTCACCGGTCCGGTGGCTGTCGGGCCGGACGGGTCGGTGGTCGCCGGGTCGGTCGTGTCGGTCGAGACGGAGGTCGACCCGGAGGTGGCGCGCTGGCAGCGCGAGGCGGATCTGTTGCTGGCCGAGCGGGCCGAGCTGACCCGGCTCTCCGGTGCCGTGGAGGTGGCCCTGCCCGGGCAGTTGAGCGTCACGCAACTGGTGGCGTTGCGGCGCGACCCGGCGGCGCTGGCCCGTACGCTGCGCCGCCCGGTGCCGGCCGAGCCGAACCCGTACGCCCGCCGAGGCACCGCCTTCCACGCCTGGCTGGAGCAGCGTTTCGGCGCGGACCGCCTCCTGGACCTGGACGAGCTGCCCGGTGCGGCCGACGCGGATGCCGCGCCCGACGAGGCGCTTGTCGAGCTTCAGGAGCGGTTCCTGGCCAGCGAGTGGGCCGACCGGGCGCCGGTGGAGGTGGAGGTGCCGTTCGCCACGGTGATCGGCGGCGTCGTGGTGCGGGGGCGGATGGACGCGGTGTTCGCCCGGCCGGGTGGGCGGTTCGACGTGGTCGACTGGAAGACCGGCGCGCAGCCCGTCGGGCCGGCGGCGGAGGTGGCCGCCGTGCAGTTGGCCGTGTACCGGTTGGCCTGGGCGGAGCTGGCCGGCGTGCCGGTGGACCGGGTGGGCGCGGCGTTCCACTACGTCCGGCACGGGGTGACGGTCCGCCCCGCGGATCTGCTGGACGTGACGGGGCTCACCGCCATGATCGCCCAGTTGCCCGAAGATTCCGCCCAACATTGACCGCTCGCGGGAAAACCATGGTATGTTGACCGGGTTGCAGTTTTGGTTACCAGAGACTCTGTGTGCGCCTGGCGGGATTGTGGCCCCAGGCGCTCTTTGTTGTGTCCGGAGTTCTCCGGGCGGGGCGACCAGAAGCGACAGGCGATTCGCGCATCCCCGCGCGGAGCGCTCCTCTTCGGGCACGCAACACGTGCGTGTCCGACGTTCCGTCAAGGAGACGAAACACATGGCTATTGGCACCGTGAAGTGGTTCAACGCTGACAAGGGCTTCGGCTTCATCACCCCGGACGGCGGCGGCGCTGACGTCTTCGCCCACTTCTCGGCGATCCAGTCCTCCGGCTACCGGAGCCTGGACGAGAACCAGCGGGTCGAGTTCGAGGTGACCCAGGGCCAGAAGGGCCCGCAGGCGGAGAACATCCGCCCGATCTGATCTTCGGATCGGTCAGCATTACCTGTCGCGCCCTCCGGGTGTGACGGTGACGGGACCGGCCCGCCCCGCCGTCGACCTGCGTAAGCAGGCGGCGGCCCGGCGGCGGGCCGGCCCGTACTCCAATCGGTTCGTGCTTGTGAGTCCTGGCTGCCTCTTCGCAGCCGGTGACAGCGCCGACGTCGGCGCCCTCCCTCGACACGTGCCGCGTCGAGGAAGGCTTCTGCGTGACCACAGTTATTCCGTCGTTCGCTCATACCGGTCTGGCACCGGGGCTGCTCACCGCGCTGACCGCGCAGGGCATCACCGAGCCGTTCCCGATCCAGACGGCGACGCTGCCCGACTCGCTCGCCGGCCGGGACGTGCTGGGCCGGGGTCGTACCGGCTCCGGCAAGACGCTCGCCTTCGGGCTCCCGCTGCTGTCCCGCACCGCCGGCCGTAAGGCCCGGCCGGGTCGCCCGCTGGCCCTGGTGCTGGTGCCGACCCGTGAGCTGGCCCAGCAGGTCACCACCGCACTGTCCCCGTACGCCCGCGCCGTCGGGCTGCGCTGCGCCACCGTCGTCGGCGGGTTGTCGTTGCAGCGGCAGGCGGACGCCCTGCGGGCCGGCGCCGAGGTGGTCGTCGCCACCCCCGGCCGGCTGCACGACCTGATCAACCGTGGCGACGCCCGGCTGGACCAGGTCGAGATCACCGTGCTGGACGAGGCCGACCAGATGGCCGACATGGGCTTCCTGCCGCAGGTCACCAAGCTGCTGGAGCAGGTCGCGCCGCAGGGGCAGCGGATGCTCTTCTCCGCCACCCTGGACGGTGGCGTGGACCGGCTGGTCCGCCGCTTCCTGAGCAACCCGGTCACCCACTCGGTCGACCCGGGCACCGCCACGGTCACCGCGATGACCCACCACGTGCTGCACGTCGACGCCGTGGACAAGCCCGACGCGCTGACCCGGATCGCCGCCCGTGAGGGCCGCACCATCCTGTTCATGGGCACCAAGCACCGCGCCGACCGGCTCGCCCGGCAGTTGCTGTCCAAGGGTGTACGCGCGGCCGCGCTGCACGGTGGCAAGTCCCAGCCGCAGCGCACCCGCATCCTGGAGCAGTTCCGCAACGGCCAGGTGACCGCTCTGGTGGCCACCGACGTGGCGGCCCGGGGCATCCACGTCGACGGCCTGGACATGGTGGTCAACGTGGACCCGCCGACCGAGGCGAAGGACTACCTGCACCGGGGCGGCCGGACCGCACGGGCCGGCGAGTCCGGTTCCGTGGTCACCCTGGTCCTGCCCGAGCAGCGCCGGGACGTGTCGCGGCTGATGGCGGTTGCCGGCATCCGGCCCGAGTCGGTCCAGGTGCGCCCTGGTGACGGGTCGTTGGCCCGGGTCACCGGTGCCCGTGAGCCGTCCGGGGTGCCGGTGACCATCGTCGCTCCGCCGGCGCCCGCCGGTCGGGTCCGCACCGGTGGCGCAACGGTCGCCGACGGTGCCGCCCGTCCGGCCCACCGCGCGTCGGGTCGGTCCCGCCGGCCGCGCCGCCCGCGTACCGTCTGATCTTTTGCGCTTCGACCGACCCGCCCCGCTTCGGCGTGGCGGGTCGGTCTGTCTGCGGCGCCCGGCGGCCGGCGGCCGGCGGGCGCGCGGCCGGCGGGGTGCGAGCGACCGCCGGGTGCGGGCGACCGACACCTCCTGACCGCCTATGCTCTGCACCCCGATATGCACCGGTCACGGACCGTAGCCGTCGCATCCGCGGGTGCAGAGCAAAGGCGGCGAGCGGGGGGTTCGCTCCTCCTGGCCGGCCACGTCGCTCACTCGGTGGGCCGGCCACGTCGCTCACTCGGTAGGCCGGCCACGCGGCTCACTCGGTAGGCCGGCCACGCCGCTCAATCGGTGGGCCGGCCAAACCTCTTGGTCGGCGGGCCGACCGAACCGTTCAGTCGGTAATCAGCCTCGGCTGGGTCGGCTGGCCGATTGTGCCCCGGCTGGCCGTGGTCGAAGCTGGCCAGCGGGGTACGTCGGGCGGGGGGCCCGACGCGGGAGGGATGGCCATGGCGGGCGAAGCCGGCTCGGGTGCACTGCACGAGCTGATCCTGGTGGTCGCGGTCGCGCTCGCAGGTCTGTTGCTCGCCATGGTTGCGGCCTTCGCACCGTGGCATGCCACCCTGGCGGGCGACGCTCCCGCTGGCCTGGTGGAACTGCACAGCCCCGACAATCCGGGCTCCGGCGCGGTGGTCGCACACGTGGGCTGAGCGGTGGCCGGCCGACCGGTGCCGGCGGAGGGGCCGGCCCGGTCAGGAACGGTACGAGAGGTGGTCGGGTCGGCGGGGCGCCGACCCGACCATCTCGCCTCCGCCGCTCAGGTGGTGGGGGCGTGGTCCGTCGAGTGGCGGCTGAGCAGGTTGGCCAGGGTGGTGCTGTCGACCACCGTGGCGATCGCCCCGTGCACCGCCAGCCAGACGTCGGTCAACCCCGCGGCCACTCCGTGGTAGCCGGCGCGCTCGGCCGGCAGGCCGCGCACCGTGGTGAGCGAACCGCCGACCGCGCGCAACACGTCCCCGACGGTGATCTCGTCGGCTGAGCGGGTCAGCTCGTACCCGCCGTCAGCGCCACGATGACTGTGCAGCAGACCCGCTCGGCGTAGATCGAGCAGGATGCCCTGGAGGAAGCTGAGCGGGATGTCCTGCACCTCGGCGAGGCTGGCCGCCTTGACCAACTCGCCGCCGCCACCACCGGCGGCGACGGCGAGCATCGCCCGGAGCGCATAGTCGCTGCGCGCGGAGACGTACACCGGTCAGTTGCCCGCCTGGTCGAGCACGCCCCAGCGGCGCCGGATCGCCTTGTCCGCGGCACCGAAGGCGGCGTCCACGCCGAGACCGAGCACCAGGATGACGATCATGGTGGAGAGCAGCCAGGGTGCGTCGGACAACTCGCGCGAGTAGGTCAGTTGGGCGCCGAGCGAGGTCTGTGAGATGCCGACCACGAGCAGTTCACCGGCCATCAGGCTGCGCCAGGAGAAGGCCCACCCCTGCTTCAGGCCGGCGACGATCGCCGGCAGGGCGGCCGGTGCGATGACGTACCGGTAGAGGTTGAGCCCTCGGGCACCCAGGTTGCGGCCGGCGCGCAGCAGCAGCGGCGGCACATAGTCCACACCGGAGATCACCCCGTTGGCGATGGACGGCGCGGCACCGAGCACCACCACGAAGAAGATCGCCTTCTCGCTCAGCTCGAACAGCAGGATGGCCAGCGGGAACCAGGCGATCGACGGCATGGTCTGCAACGCCGTGATCATCGAGCCGATGGCCGCCCGGAGCACCTTGGACCGGGCGACCGCGAGGCCCAGCAGCAGGCCGACGGCGACCGAGAAGACGTACCCGAGGGCAGCCCGGCGCAACGTCGTCACCAGGCCCTCCCAGAGCTGTGGGCCCTGGGCCTGGGCGACCAGCTCACGGCCGACCTCCAGTGGCCCCGGCAGCGAGTACGGCGGCTTCCAGCCCGACCAGACCACGAGCTGCCAGGCCAGGATGGCGATGGCCAGCGCCGCCAACTTGGGCCAGGTGGCGGCCCAGAAGCGGGCACCCCGGGAGACCTCCTTGTCCCGGCCGGCGATGTCCAGCGCGTCCAGGCCGGAGATCTGCGCGTCGGTACGCGCCGAGTCGGTGAGGGTGTCACTGGCCATGGCGGCCCACCTCCGTACGGAGCCGCTCGGTGACCTCGGCGGCGATGGCGGCGACCTCGGGGGAGTCGATCCGCCGTGGGCGCGGGATGTCCACCTCGGCGGAGTAGATGATCCGGCCGGGGCGGCTGGAGAGCAGGATGATCCGGTCGGCCAGCCGGGCGGCCTCGCGGACGTTGTGCGTCACGAAGAGCACCGAGAGTTGGCGCTCGGACCAGATGCGTTCCAGTTCGTCGTGCAGGATGTCGCGGGTCATCGCGTCCAGTGCGCCGAACGGCTCGTCCATCAGCAGCACCGGGGTGTCCAGGGCCAGCGTGCGGGCCAGCGCGACCCGCTGGCGCATGCCACCGGACAGCTCGTGCGGACGCTTGCGGCCGAAGTCGCCCAGGTGCACCGTGCGCAGCAACTCGGCGACCCGCTCGCGGCGTTCGGCCCGGGGCATCCCGCGTAGTTTGAGCGGCACCTCCACGTTGCCCTCGACGGTCAGCCACGGAAACAGCGCCGGCTCCTGGAACATCAGCCCCGGGTTGGCGTCGCCGGCCAGCCCGATCTGCCCGCCGCTGGGCCGGTCCAGCCCGGCGACCAGGTTGAGCAGGGTGCTCTTGCCGCAGCCGGACGCACCGACCAGACAGACGAACTCGCCGGGTGCGACGTCCAGCGACACGCCGTCCAGGGCCAGGACGGCGTTCGCCCCGCGCCCGTACACCTTCGTCACGCCGGAGAGCGCGACCGCGGTGGTCGCGCTCTGCGGCGTCGTCGTGGTCGACGTCATGGCTGGACGACCTCGGGCTTGCCGGCCGCCTTGAGGGCGTTGTTGAGGTACTTGAGGTCGTACAGGCCCTTGAGGTCGACCGGGTCGGTCAGCTTGACCTCGACGGCGTGGTCGAGGCCCGCCTTCAGGGAGGACGGGATGGGGTCGTTGGTGAACTCCAACGTCGGCCACGCCTGCTTGATCAGCTTCAGGTCCAGCGGCTTGCCGGTGATCTGGCCGATCGCGTCGGAGATGGCCTGCTGGGCCTCCTCGGGCTTGCCGTTGACGAACTCGTTCGCGGCCACCTGGCCGTCGACCAGCTTCTGCACCACGTCCGGGTGTGCCTTGAGGAACTTCGTGCTGACCAGCAGGTTGGTGATGACGAACTTCTTGTCCGGCCACAGGTCGCGCTCGTCGACGAGCACCTTGCCGCCGGCGTTGACCAGGCGGGAGACGAACGGCTCGGGCACCCAGGCGCCGTCGATCGCACCGCTGTTGAACGTCTCGACAGTCTGGGCGTTCTCCTGGGGGACGATCTTGACGTCGCCGCCACCCTCCTTGGTGGTGGTCAGACCCTGCTGCTTGAGCCAGTAGCGGATCGCCACGTCCTGGGTGTTGCCCAGCTGCGGGGTGGCGATCTTCTTGCCCTTCAGGTCCGGCGCGCCGGTGATGCCGGGCTTGACGACCAGGGCCACGCCGCCGGAGGCGGCGCCGGAGATGACGCGGACGGCTTCGCCCTTGGACTTGGAGAAGGCGTTGACCGTCGGGTTCGGACCGATGTAGGTGGCGTCCAGCGCACCGGAGAAGACAGCCTCGATGGCCGCCGGGCCGGCGTTGAAGGTCTTCGGTTCAAGCTTGACGTCGGCGCCGAGCTTCTCGGCGAAGATGTTCTTCTGTACGCCGACGACCGCCGGCGCGTGGGTGATGTTGGGGAAGTAGCCGAGACGCAGCGTCACCGGGCCGCCGGAGGCGCCACCGGTGCCATCGCTGTCGTCTCCGCACGCGGCGGCGCTGCCCACGGTCGCCGCCCCGAGGGCGGCAAGGGTGGCCAGGGTGACCAACCGGCGCAAGGGGAGCCGTCTCATCGTCCATCCAATCCGCAGTATTCCTACTTAGTTGGTAGGAAGACTGGGCCAGGGCGGAGCCAGCGTCAAGGCTCATCCACATGCCGGGAAGGGGCGTCTCAGTCATGTCGGTATTTCCTACTGATTAGCTAGGGTAGGCGGGTGACTCGATCGATGACCTTCCACTGGTTCCTGCCCACCTCCGGCGACGGCGACCAGGTTGGCGCCGCCACCGTCACCGCGGGTGCCGCCCGGCACGACCGGGCCGCCACCGTGGCGTACCTGGCCGAGGTCGGCCGGGCCGCCGAGACGCACGGCTTCACCGCCGTCCTCACGCCGGTGGGCGCCGGCTGCCCCGACCCGTGGATCGTCTGCGCCGCGGTCGCCCAGCACACCGAGCGGCTGGGCATGCTCGTCGCGGTCCGGGCCGGCTTCGCGTTGCCCACCCTGATCGCCCAGCAGGCCGAGGCGTTCCAGGCCGTCTCCGGTGGCCGGCTGTCGCTCAACATCGTGACCGGCGGCGACCCGACCGAGCAGCGGGCGTACGGCGACTTCCTCGGGCACGACGACCGCTACGCGCGCACCGGCGAGTTCATCGAGGTGCTCCGCCGCGCCTGGGCCGGACGGCCCTTCGACTACGCCGGGCGGCACTACCGGGTCGACGGCGGCGGCCTGGCCACCCCGCTCGCCCCAGCGCCGCCCGTCTACTTCGGCGGCGCGTCCCCGGCCGCCGAGACGGTGGCCGCCCGACAGGCCGACGTGTACCTGATGTGGGGCGAACCGCCGACGTCGATCGCGGCCCGGGTCGCCCGGGTGCGGGCGCTCGCCGCCGAGCAGGGCCGCACCCTGCGCACCGGCCTGCGGCTGCACGTCATCGCCCGACCCACCAGCGCCGAGGCGTGGGCGGAGGCCGACCGGCTGCTGGCCGGGATGAGCCCGGAGCGGATCGCCGCCGCCCAGGCCAGATTCCGCCGGATGGACTCCGTCGGACAGGCCCGGATGGCCGCGCTCAACGCCGGCCGCACCGACGGGCTCACCGTCGCACCGAACCTCTGGGCCGGCGTCGGCCTGGTCCGCGAGGGCGCCGGCACCGCGCTGGTGGGCAGCTACGCCGAGGTCGCGGCCCGGATCGACGAGTACGCGGCGCTCGGCGTCGACGAGTTCGTCCTCTCCGGCTGGCCGCACCGGGAGGAGGCTGAGCGGGTCGGCGCCGAGGTGCTGCCCCTCGTGAACGCCCCGGTCGCGGCGGCTCCGTGGAGGTCGCGGGTGGCGGGGGTGCCGACACGCTAGGGTCGACTCCGTGGCTGCCCGGAGATCCAGAATTCCAGCGACGAAGTATCCGGTCGAGCGGTTCACCCTCGACAACGGCCTGCGGGTGGTGCTGACCCCTGATCGCAGCGCCCCGGTGATCGGGGTGGCGGTGGTCTACGACGTCGGCATCCGCTCCGAGCCGGAGGGGCGCACCGGCTTCGCCCACCTCTTCGAGCACCTGATGTTCCAGGGCTCGGAAAATCTGGAGAAGCTGGCTCACTTCCGGCACGTGCAGGGGGCGGGTGGCACGTTCAACGGCTCCACCCACCTGGACTACACCGACTACTTCGAGACGCTGCCGAGCAACGCGCTGGAACGCGCGTTGTTCCTGGAGGCGGACCGGATGCGCGGCCCCCGGCTGACCGAGGAGAACCTGCGCAACCAGGTCGACGTGGTCAAGGAGGAGATCCGGGTCAACGTCCTCAACCGGCCGTACGGCGGTTTCCCCTGGTTGACCCTGCCGCCGGTCATGTTCGACACCTTCCCGAACGCGCACGACGGCTACGGCTCCTTCGACGATCTGGAGTCGGCGACGGTCGCCGACGCCGCGGACTTCTTCCGCCGCTACTACGCCAGCGGCAACGCCGTGCTGGCCGTCAGCGGCGACATCGACGTGGCGGAGGCGACCGAACTCGTCACCCGGCACTTCGGCGACGTGCCGGCCCGACCGGCACCGCTTCGGCCCGACTTCACCGAGCCCGACCTGACCGCCGAGCGGCGCACCTCGTACACCGATGCCCTGGCGCCGCTGCCGGCGGTCGCCGGGGCCTGGCGGGTGCCCGACCCCGTCACCGACTTCGCCGGCTACCTGCCCTACGTGGTGCTGGCCGAGGTGCTCACCGACGGTGACGCGTCGCGGCTGGTGGAGCGGCTGGTGCAGCGCGACCGCACGGTGACCAGCCTCGGCGGGTACCTCGGTTTCATGGGTGACCCGTTCGACGTCCGCGACCCCACCGCGCTGCTGTTGCAGGCGCACCTGCCGCCCGGGGGTGACGTGGACAAGGTCCTGCGCACCATCGACGAGGAGTTGGACCGGCTGGCCGCCGACGGGCTGACCGACGGCGAGCTGGCCCGCACCCAGGCTCGGATGGCGACCCACCTGCTGCGCGACACCGACGCGGTGCTCGGCCGGGCGCTGCGGATGGCCGTGTTGGAGCAGCAACGCGGCGAGCCGGGCCTGCTCAACGAACTGCCCCGGCTGGTCGGCGAGGTCACCGAGGAGCAGGTCCGGGCCGCCGCGGCCACCCTGCGCCCGGAGCGGCGCGCCGCGATCGAGGTCATTGCCGGAGGTGCCCGATGACTGCTGCTACTGCCACCACCACCGCTCCCGCCGGGCCGCGTACGCTGCCTCCGCTCGGGCCCACCCGCAAGCTCAAGGTGCCCAGGCAGGCCGAGCGCACGCTGCGTAACGGCCTCACCGTGATCGCCGTACGCCGGCCCGCCGTGCCGCTCGTCGAGCTGCGGCTCTGGGTGCCGTTCGGCCGGGTGCACCTGGCCCGCGGCGCGATGCTTTCGCAGACCATGCTGTCCGGCACCGAGTCGATGACGAGCGTGCAGATCGCCGCCGAGTTGCAGAAGGTGGGCGGTGGGCTCTCCGCGGGCGTCGATCCGGACCGGCTGATGCTCTCCGGCGCCGGCCTGGTCACCGGCCTGGACCGGATGCTGGAGCTGTTGGCCGAGGTGCTGACCGGCGCCAGCTACCCCAGCGACGAGGTGGCCACCGAACGGGACCGCCTCGTCGACCGGATCCAGGTGGCGCAGAGCCAGCCGTCGCACCTGGCCCGGGAGGCGCTGCTGAAGCGGATCTACGGGCGACACCCGTACGCGACGCAGACCCCGGAGCCCGGCCAGATCCGCGCCGTCCGACCGGCGGCGCTGCGCAGCCTGCACGCCGAGCGGGTGCACCCGGCCGGCGCGCAGCTGGTGGTGGTCGGCGACGTGCAGCCGGAGAAGGCCCTGGACGCGGCCGAGCGGGCGCTGGGCGGCTGGGCCGGCGCCGGGCGTGTCGCCGAGCTGCCGGCGACCCCGCCGCTGGAGCCGGGGCCGCTGCTGCTCGTCGACCGGCCCGGCTCGGTGCAGTCGTCGTTGCGGATCGCGCTTCCGGCCGTGTCCCGCACCGACCCGGACCACGCCCCGCTGCAACTGGCCAACCTGATCTTCGGTGGCTACTTCTCCTCCCGCTGGGTGGAGAACATCCGCGAGGACAAGGGCTACACGTACGGCCCGCACTCGGGCATCGAGCACTCGGTGGCCGGGTCGGTGCTCGTCGCCGCCGCCGACGTGGCCACCGAGGTCACCGGTCCGGCGTTGCTGGAGACGACGTACGAGCTGGGTCGGCTGGCGTCGCTGCCGCCGAAGCCCGAGGAGTTGGAGCAGGCCCGTCAGTACGCCCTGGGCACCCTCCAGCTCGGCATGTCCACCCAGGCCGGGTTGGCGGCGTTGACAAGCGCGTACGCGGGCAACGGGCTGCGTCTGGACTTCCTCGCCGAGTACGCCGCGAGGTTGGCGAACGCGAGCATCGACGACGTCGCACGGGTGGCCGCCCGTTACCTGGCGCCGGCTCGGGCGGCGATCGTGGTGCTCGGTGACGCCGAGCGGGTCACGCCGGGGCTGGCCGCGCTGACCACGATCCGTACCGAGCCGGTGTCATGAGCGGCGAGGTCGCGCCACCGTTGGCCCGGTCGACGCTGGATCGGGCGGCCCACCGGCGGGGTGACGCGCAGTGGTTGACCGAGGCGTGGCTGCGCGCCCGGGTGTTGGTGCTCGACTCGTCCGACGAGGGTCGGGCGTTGGCCCGTGCCGACACGTCACCGCCGGCGCTCGTGCTGCTCTCCTCGGCCGACGTGCCCGCCGGGTCCGAGTCGACGGCGATGTTCCTCGGCGTCGAGCCGGACGGGGTGCCGGTCTTCGCGGTCGACGCGCCGCTGCCGCAGGTGCCGGGGACCCGGGCGGTCAACCTGCGCGAGGTGGGTCACCTGCTCGCCGACCGGGAGGCCGGCATCTTCACCACCGCGTTGGCGCTTGTCAACTGGCACACCCGGCACGGTTACTCGACGAGCACCGGGGCGCCGACCGCCATGGACGAGGCCGGTTGGTCCCGGGTGGACCGCAACGGTGGGCGGGTCTGGCCGCGTACCGATCCGGCGATGATCGTGCTGGTGCACGACGGCGTGGACGGTCCGGACGGGCGCTGCCTGCTCGGCAACAACGCCAGCTGGGCGGGCACCCCGGATGGCCGGCGGTACTCGTGTCTGGCCGGCTATGTCGAGCCGGGCGAGTCGGCGGAGGCCGCCGTGCTGCGCGAGGTCCGCGAGGAGGTGGGCATCGGGATCGACCACATCGGGTACGTGGGCAGCCAGGCCTGGCCGTTCCCGGGCTCGCTGATGCTGGGCTTCCTGGCCACCGCGAACCCCACCGATCCGGTGCGGGTCGACCCGTCCGAGATCGCGTACGCGCGGTGGTTCTCCCGCCGGGAGATCGGGGCGGCGCTGGCCGGGCGGACCGTCGACGTGGGCGACGGTGCCCGGCTGATCCTGCCGCCACCGTCGTCGATCGCGTTGTTCCTCATCCACCGCTGGCTGGACGGTTGGGTGGACGCCGGCCGCTGAGCACGGTCCCGGCCCGTGGCCGCCGTTGCCGCGACGGTCACAGGCCGGGAACACGGGCCGTCGTGGTCGGCGGGTGCGAGAAACGCGGCGGGGGAGCCGGTCCGACCACGACGGACGTCCGGGGTGGTGTCAGGTGCCGAGGCGGCCCGATCTGCTGCGGAAGGCGGGCCGGGGCTCGTTCAGCGGCAGGACCTTGACCCGTTGCTTGCCGGCGCGGACCGCGCCGACCGTGGCCAGGGCGCGGGCCAGCAGGAGTGCGGCGTCCCGGTCATCGGCGTGCACGATCTGCCGTCGCGGCTCGGGCGCGGTCGTCTCGTCGCGGAGCAGGTGACCATCCACCCAGGCGGCGGCGATGTCCCCGTCGGCGACGGAGCGGATGTCGGTGCGAACGATCAGGAACCGCATGAGGGTCTCCGGATGAACCGCGACGGATGAGCCAGTGTGGAAGTTCCACGGACTCGACGGCCATGTTACGCCGCGTGGTCGTTCCAGTAACGCAAACTCGCCTATCGGCCCGGAGCCTCGTCCGATCATCCGATGCCTGCTCAGCGGGCCTACGCGCCCAACGAGACGGGGCCGCCGGCGAGATGCCGACGGCCCCGTCCCGGTCACCGGGTCAGTTCAGATCGAACTGGCCACCCTTCGCTCCGGCGATGAAGCCGAGCCAGCCGGCCCGATTGAACAGCAGCACCGGGCCGCCGCGGTCCTTGCTGTCGCGCAGCGCGACGGCGGACGGGCCGGTGCCCAGTGGGGCGACCTCCACGCAGTTGGAGGTCTGGCTGCGTGTGCTGGTACGCCACGGGGCGTCCGCCAACGAGCGGGCGGAGGTGGACAGCGTCGTGCGGATGTCGTTCATGGCTCTGCTCCTGTGTGAACCGATCCGATGGGACGAGTGGTGCCGCACGTCCCGACGGATGGGCCCCCGTGGATCACCGGTCCGTCAGCCGCCCCGAGTCACGGCGGCGTTGGGTCGGCGCCGTTGCCGGCCCGAACGCCACTGTGGATGGGGGCACCGCCTCGGTCAGCCGTCCCGTCGACTCGATCAGCCAGGAGAGGGTTTCCGACTCGGTTAGTGCCGCCGTGCATAGCCACTCGAACACCACTTTATAGCTATTTAGCGTGATTGCCTCGGTCGACATGACGTCGGTGAACCCCCCTTCGATGGCCAATGTCTCCGGATCGAGCGGATCGGCGAACCGATAGACGGAGAAGGCGGTCGGCGGAAGGTAGAAATTGCCGACCGGTGTATCCCGGAGCAGCACGTGCAGCGTCACGTTCGGCAGCAGGGCCAGCTCGCAGAGCTGGACCAGTTGCTCGTGCAGCACCTCGGGCGGCCCGGCCCGGTTGCCGAGGGCCGCCTCCTCCAGGACCGCGGTGTAGCGCGGGGCGTGCGGCTCCCGGGTCAGCAGCAACTGACGGGCCATCCGCGCCTGCACCTCGGTGTCGGGCTCGTCGCCGGGCTCCGGTTCACCGGCGCCCGCGCCCACCTCGCGGGCCGAGACGATGCGGACCTTCGCGTACCCCGGGGTCTGCAACAGACCCGGCACCAACACCGGGTTGTACTCGGAGATCTCGGTGCAGCCGGCCTCCAGCTCGGCCCACACCCGCTGCTGCTGGGTCATCACCGGGAAGTTCTTCAACCAGCCGCGCATGTCGCCGGCCTCGCCGGCTATCCCGAGCAGCTCCGCGTGCAGCCCCTCGTCGGCTCCGTACAGGTCCAGCAGAACGCCCACGTCCTGTGGGTCCGGCCGGCTACGGCCGTTCTCCAGGCGGGACAGCTTGGATGCGGACGCCCAACCGATCCTCTCGATGACCTGATCACCGGTGAGGCCCGCGGCCTCGCGTAGGCGGCGCAGTTCTAGGCCCAACCGTCGTCGACGCATGATCGGG
This sequence comes from Micromonospora sp. NPDC049101, assembly GCF_040648675.1. Lineage (NCBI taxonomy): Bacteria > Bacillati > Actinomycetota > Actinomycetes > Micromonosporales > Micromonosporaceae > Micromonospora > Micromonospora sp. NPDC049101. The sequence continues at coordinate 20,010 of NZ_JBEZED010000005.1, forward strand.
CTGGGTGCGGCAGGAGGCACAGTGTCCTCTTTCCCGTCGACCGCCGCAGACGCGACGGTAACTGTATGAAATTCGCCCCCCACGGCCAGTATGGACGGCGCGACCGGCGTCGGAGGTTCCGGCGGGGGCGTGTCTTGCGAAAAATGGACCACGGGAACGCCGGACGACGACGGACCTGTGGTCGCAGCCCCGTCGACCCATGCCCATCCCGGGCACGCCATCCCCGCCGGAGGGACCCATGCGCACCGTCCTGCGCCGACCCGACTTCCGCCTGCTCTTCGGTGGCCTGCTGGCCAGCATGACCGCCGAGTCGATCCTGCTGCTCGCGCTCGCCATCTGGGTCAAGGATCTGACCGGCTCCAACGGGCTCGCCGGCGGCACGATCTTCGCCGTCGTCGCCCCGATGACACTGGCACCGGTGATCGGCTGGTTTGTCGACCGCCACCCACGCCGGCCGTTCTTCGTCGCCGCCAACGTGGTCACCGCGGTGCTGCTCACCCCGCTGTTCACCGTCGCGGACGCCGGTGACGTCTGGATCGTCTACCTGGTGGCGGCCCTGTACGGGCTGTCGTCCATCACGCTCGGCGCGGCGCTCAGCGGGCTCATCCGGGAGTTGGTGCCGGTCGAGCTGCTGGCGGAGGCGAACGGCGCGTTGCAGACCGTGCGTCAGGGCATGCGGCTGGTCGGTCCGCTGGCCGGCGCGGGGCTCTACGCGGCGCTCGGTGGGTGGGCGCTGGCCGGGGTCGGCATGGTCGGATTTCTGACCGCGGCGGCCGTGGTGACCGCGTTACCCTCCCCGCAACAGGTGCCCTCGGCCAGGCGACTGCGCTGGCCGGCCGAGATGGGCGCCGGTCTGCGACATCTGGCCGGCGAGGCGGCCCTGCGTCGGGCCCTGCTCGGCTACGGGCTCGGATCGCTGGTGATGGGCTTCAGCGAGTCGCTCATCTTCGCCTACGTGGACCAGGGCCTGCACCGGGACGCCGCCTTCGTGGGTGTGCTGGTCACCGTGCAGGGCGTGGGCGGGCTGCTCGGCGGGCTCTGCTCACCGACGCTGGTCCGCCGGCTCGGAGAGGTCGGCACACTGGCCGCCGGGGTCGCCTTCTTCTCACCGGCCGCGCTCGCCCTCGCGTACCCCGATCTGCGGCTGGCGTTCGTGGCGGTGCTGCTGGCCGGCATCTCCCTGCCCCTGACGATGGTGGGGCTGCACACGCTGATCCAGCGTCGGACCCCGCCGACGCTCGTCGGCCGGGTCGCCGCGGCCACCCAGGCGGTGGTCAGCGGGCCGCAGGCGTTCTCCATCGGGGCGGGCGCGTTGCTCGTCGGTTTCCTGGACTACCGGGTGCTGTTCGCGCTTGTCGGGATGGCCACCCTGGCGGCCGGCACCTACCTCTGGCGGGGCCGGCACCTGAGCGCGCCGCCCGGCTCCCGCCCGCCACCGCCGCCGACCCGTCCGACCCACCCTCGGGTCCCGGCGCCCCGCCGACCGGTCGAGGACGCCGAGCGGTCGGTCGCGACCGGCACCCACCGGCCGCCGGCCGGGTGACGTATACCGGACACGACGAACGGCCGCCCCGACGGGGGCGGCCGCTCACCGACAAGTGATCCGGCCGGTCAGGCGTCGAGGGTCTCCAGGTGTTGCTTGACCTGGGTGATCGAGGGGTTCGTCAGGGCGCTGCCGTCGGCGAAGCGCAGCGTCGGCACCGTCTGGTTGCCGCCGTTGACGCTCATCACGAACTCGGCGGCCTTCGGGTCCTGCTCGATGTCGACCACCTCGTACCCGATGCCCTCCCGGTCGAGCTGCGACTTCAGCCGGTGGCAGTAGCCGCACCAGGGGGTGGAATACATCGTCAGCATCCTCGGATCCTCCAACTCCTCCGGCCGCGGCTTGCGGATCAAGCCGAGCCTGTTCGCTGCAACGCTCGGAGGAGCTGAGATGATTCCTGGTTGTGGTGGTTCACTCAGCGTCGGAACAGGTGCTCGCCGGGCTGGACCCGGAGCAACGCTCCGCGGTGACCGCACCCGCCGGCCCGGTCTGCATCCTGGCCGGCGCCGGCACCGGCAAGACCAGGGCGATCACCTCCCGGATCGCCCATCGGGCGCTCTCCGGCGAGATCTCGCCCCGGCACGTGCTCGCGGTCACCTTCACCGCCCGTGCCGCCGCCGAGATGCGGAGCCGGCTCACCGTCCTCGGGGTGGGCGGCGTGCAGGCGCGGACCTTCCACGCCGCCGCGCTGCGCCAGGTGCGGTACTTCGCGCCCCGGTTGCTGGCCGGCCGCGCCATGCCCGAGCTGCTGGACAGCAAGGTACGGCTGGTCACCCTCGCCGCGGCCCGGGTCGGCCTGCGCACCGACCGGGCCGCCGCGCGCGACCTGGCCGGCGAGATCGAGTGGGCCAAGTCGTCGCTTGTCGAGCCGACGGACTACGTGGTGGCCGCCGCCCGCGCCCTGCGCGACACACCGCACGAGCCGGCGAAGGTGGCCGACGTGTTCACCGCGTACGAGCAGCTCAAACGCTCGAACGGCGTGATCGACTTCGAGGACATGCTGCGCGCCGCGGTGTGGGGCATCGAGGAGCACCCGGACGTCGGCGAGCAGATCCGCGGCCAGTACCGGCACTTCGTGGTCGACGAGTACCAGGACGTCAACCCACTCCAGCAGCGGTTGCTCGAAGCCTGGCTGGCCGGCCGCAACGACCTCACCGTCGTCGGTGACGCCAGCCAGACGATCTACTCGTTCACCGGGGCGACCTCGGCGTACCTGGTCGACTTCCCACGCCGGCACCGGGGTGCCACGGTGGTCCGGCTGGTCCGCGACTACCGCTCCACCCCGCAGGTGGTCGGGCTGGCCAACGCGGTGATCGCCCAGGCCCGGGGCACCGAGGCGCGGCTGCGGCTGGAGCTGAGCGGGCAGCGCCCACCCGGCCCCGAGCCGGACCTGCGGATCTTCACCGACGAGCCGGCCGAGGCGAACGCGGTGGCGGCGCGCTGCCGGTCGCTCATCGACGCGGGCACGCCGGCGAAGGAGATCGCCGTGCTGTTCCGGGTCAACGCGCAGTCCGAGGCGTACGAGAAGGCGCTCACCGAGGCCGGCGTCCCGTACGTCGTGCAGGGCGCGGAGCGCTTCTTCGAACGAACCGAGGTGCGCCAGGCGATGATCGCGCTGCGTGCCGCCACCCGGTCCATCCCGGGGGAGACGCCGCTGCCGGCCGCCGTCGTGGAGGCACTCACCGCCGTCGGCTGGGCCCCGGACGCACCCCCGGCCGGTGGGGCCGCCCGCGAGCGCTGGGAGGCGCTGTCCGCGCTGGTCCAGCTCTCCGAGGAGTACGCGGCCACCCCCGAGGTGGTGCCGATCGGCGAGGCCGCCTCGGTGGAGCGCCCGGTCACCCTCACCGACTTCACCGAGGAGTTGGCCCGCCGGGCCGCCCAGCAGCACGTACCGACCGTGGACGGGGTGACCCTCGCCTCACTGCACTCGGCCAAGGGGTTGGAGTGGGACGCGGTCTTCCTGGTCGGTCTCGCCGAGGGCACCCTGCCGACCACGTACGCCAAGACCGTCGAGCAGGTCGAGGAGGAGCGCCGGCTGCTCTACGTCGGCATCACCCGCGCCCGGCAGTGGCTCTGGCTGTCGTACGCCGCCGCGCGCTCGCCGGGCGGACGAGCCCGCCGGCCGTCGCGGTTCCTGCCCCAACTGGACCGCTCCGGCGGCACCGAACGGGCGACCGGCACCGGTCCGGCCCGCCGCCCCGAGCGGCGGCGCACCCAGATCGTGTCCTGCCGGATCTGCGGCGCCACCCTGCTCGCCGGCCCGGACCGCAAGCTCGGCCGCTGCCCGACCTGCCCGTCCGACATCGACGATGAGCTGCACGAACGGCTGCGTGAGTGGCGGCAGCGGGTGGCCGGTGCGCAGAAGGTCCCGGCGTACGTGGTCTTCACCGACGCGACACTTGTCGCGCTGGCCGAGCGGCGGCCCGGCCGGCCCGAGGAGCTGATCGCCATCGCCGGTATCGGCCCCCGCAAGCTGGGCCTCTACGGGGAGTCGGTGCTGGCGTTGGTCGATGGCGCGGGGGTGGACGACGTCTGCCCGGAGAAAACTTTCGAAATCGAGTCGTAAATTCGTTTGCCCTCGCCCCGGCGCGAGGAATAGCCTCAGGACACACCACGCGAGCGGCGCCATTCCGGCTGCTCACGGGGGTTGGTCCAGTCGATTCCGAGGAACGTGAGGGAGGTGGGTCCCGTGAAGATCTTCACCTATGAGCGTCTGGCGGCGATGCCGTCTGTCTGCGCTCCGCTGTCGACTGTCCGGGTGGCCCTTACGGCCGCACGACCGTCGGTTCCGCAGGTGCACCAGGTTCAGGCCGAGCTGATCCTGGCCGTCGCACCAACCGGAGTCGATGGGACCAGTGGCTTCACGGGCATGGACATCCAGGGCGTCAAGAAGCGCACCAATGTCCGCGGCGTTCCACCTCGAGGTAAACCGGTCTGACCATCAGACACCGGCTCACCTCGAGGCCGCGGAACCCGCTTACCGGGATCCGCGGCCTCAGTTTTTTGCCCCGCCGAAGTACGTCGGAATGCGATCCACGAGATCGATGTGAGAGAGAGGTGACCGGGAGATGAGTCTGGCGTTGGCCCCCCTCGACGTGAGTGTCGAGATGGAGGCGAACCTGCCCTGCCGGAAGTTCGACCCCGACCTGTGGTTCTCCGACTCGCCTGCCGAGCTCGAGCTGGCCAAGTCGCTCTGCGGGGACTGCCCGCTGCGCGTCGAGTGCCTGGCCGGGGCGGTGGAGCGGGCGGAGCCGTGGGGCGTCTGGGGCGGCGAGATCTTCGAGCGTGGCGCGGTTGTCCCGCGTAAGCGGCCCCGTGGCCGTCCGCGTAAGGAGGACGTCGCCCGTGACGCCGAGCTTCGGGTCGAGGCCGAGGCGCGCCTGGCGGCCAGTGGGCTGTCCGAGGTGCGTGGCGCGGTCCGGCTGGCAGCCTGACATGTTCCCGACCCGTACCAACTACGCCGGTGTCACACCGGCAGTGAGCGAGAAGACGATGTTCAACCTTCCGAGTGGAGCCTTCGAGATGCAACTACTTCACGAAGCGTTGTCCCGGGCTCGAATGCGCCGGCCTCAGGCCGGTCGTATCACCACGAGCACTGAGGCAACCCGTTCCGCCCGTACCGTCGCCATGAGCAGCCGCAACCAGACGGCTCGCGACCTGGGCGTTCTCTAGATTCACTCCGCCTAGAAGGGCGGGTGCCGACCGGCACCCGCCCTTCGTCACGTCCTCAGCCCGGTGGGCTCACGCCACCGGGGCGAAACCGGGCAGCCAGCGTTCCAGGATGCTGCGGTACGGGGCCTTCGCCTCCAACTGGCAGAGCACCCCGATCGACCCGAGCGTCACCCGGTGGATCAGCAGGTACGACGGCGGCAGGTTGAGCTGCCTGCTCAGCTGGTACGTGGGGGAGCGGGGGCTGGCGAGTCGACCCGCCTCACCCCGCAGCCAGGCCCGGGTGAACCGGAACCCGTCCGCCGCGATGGGCTCCAGCATCGGACGGATGAAGTCGAGCACCCCCTCGGCGTCGATCTCCTCCGCGGAGCCGATGAATCCCTCCGACCGCAGCCCGGCGACCACCCCGTCGGCGTCGCCCCGCAGGGCCAGCGCGGCGATGCGACCGATCGGCTCCGGCGTGCCCTCCGGCATCCGGGCCACCGCACCGAAGTCGATCACCCCGAGCCGGCCGTCGGGCAGCAGCCGGAAGTTTCCCGGGTGCGGGTCGGCGTGCAGCAGCCCCGCCCGCTGCGGCGCGGAGAGGTGCAGGGTGGCCATCAACCGGCCCGCCTCGTCCCGCTCCTCCTCGGTGCCCTCGCGGATGATGTCGGCCAGCGGGGTGCCCGTCATCCACTCGGTGACCAGCACCCGGGGCGCCGCGTTGATCACCTTCGGGATGTAGATCTCCGGATCGTCGGCGTACGCCTCGGCGAAGGCGCGCTGCGACTCGGCCTCCAGCTCGTAGTCCAACTCCTCGGTGATGCGTTCGCGCAGCTCGACCAGGAGCGGCTTGACGTCCAGGCCGGGCTGGATGGCCCGGAACATTCCGCCCAGGCGGGAGAGCTGCTTGAGGTCGGAGAGCAGCGCCTCACCCGCGCCCGGATACTGGATCTTGACGGCCACGTCCCGGCCGTTCGGTGCGCCCGACTCGTCGACCCCCGGCTCCCGCCACCGCGCCCGGTGCACCTGGCCGATGCTGGCGGCGGCGGCCGGGGTGTCGTTGAACTCGACGAACAGCTCCCGCCAGTCGGGACCGAGCTGCTCGGCCAGCACCTTGTGCACGCTGGCGACCGGCAGCGGTGGTGCCGCCTCCTGGAGCTTGGTGAGCGCCTGGCGGTAGGGCGCGGCGATCTCCTCCGGCAACGCGGCCTCGAAGACCGACAGCGCCTGGCCGAACTTCATCGCCCCGCCCTTGAGCTGGCCCAACACGCTGAACAGTTGCTCGGCGGTGCGCTGCTGGATCTCCGCGGAGATCACGTCGGAGGCCAGCCCGGTAACGCGCTTTCCCATGCCGAGAACGGTCCGGCCGGCGAAGCCGAGCGGCAGGGCGGCGAGCTTGGCGGTGCGGGACACGGCGCGGCGCGGGATGTCGGTCACTCGGTCATTGTTACCGACCGGAGGGCCCCGCTGCTGCTCTGCGGCCGGGCTGGTGCGGACACTCGCCCCCGCGAGCACGCACACGCCGGGTGTGGCGGCCAGCCCCGACGTCGGAAACGGCCCGCGCCGGTGATCTCCATGGCCCCACCCAGCGTCTCCGGCTGCCCGCCGTCGAGCTGTGCCAGTGCCTCGGCGAGCGCGTACCCGATGGCCGCGAACAGCGTCCCGGTCGCGCCGGCGGTCACCGGGTCGGCGGCGGCGATCTGGGCGGCGAGTCGCGGCCAGTCCGGGTCGCGGTCCGCCCGGTGCAGTTCGACGCAGTGCAGGCAGGGCCCGGCGGGTGGGCAGACCAGCGGCCCGATGACCGGTACGCCCTCGCGCAGGGTGATCAGCAGGTGCGGCTGCCGACGTTGGGCGAGACCGGCGGCGAGCAACGCGGGTGGCCGGTCCGTGCCGAGTTGGATCACCAGGTCCACCCGTCTGGCCCGGATCGGCTGGGTGCCCGTACCCGGCGCGACGCGGTCGACCGCGGCCCGCACCGCCGGTGCCAGCGGCTGGCCCAACTCGGTGGCGGGAATGCCGGTCCCGACCAGGTCGATGGCGCGCACCGGGCCGGGGAGAAGCGGCACCACCTGCCCGACGCCGGATTGGGCCAACGCCACAGTCAGCGGCCCGCCGAGCGCCCCGGCGCCGCTGAGCACGACTCGGGCGGTCCGTCGCCGACGCAGCACCTGGGCAGGGGTGCCGGGCAGTCGAGCGGCGGCCAGGGCCAGCGCGCCGGCCTCCGCGGTGAGCCGGGCGCGGACCGGGCCGGTCAGGTCACGGGGGAGCAGGCTGTGCGCGGGCACCAGCAGGCCGGCCGTACGCAGGGCGTCGAGCAGGGTGCGCGCATCGTCGGTGGTGACCTGGGCGGTGGCCGCCTGAGCCAGCACGGCCCGCTCGCTGTGGGTGCCGTCGAGCAGGTCGAGCAGGTGGGCGGCGCGGGGACTGGCCAGCTCCAGCAGCACCGCCGGCCCGGGGCCGACGCCGAGTTGGAGGGTGTGCCGGTCCCGCCAGAGGCGGTGGAGACCGGGCAGCAGCGTGGGGCGGGGCAGTACGGTGCGACTCATGGTCACGAATTGTGATCACACATTCGCGTTGGGTCGACGGTTGTCCACAGGCGCGCGAGCCTCTGTCCAGCATTGTCCACAGGCTTCGCTGAGTTATCCACAGCCTGCCAACGAGGCTGTCAGTGACCCGACATGCCACGGGGGCGGGGTGGCCACCGGCCACCCCGCCCCCGTCACTCGTACGGGTCAGACCTTGGCCTTACCCAGGATGCGGTTCACTGTTGTTCCGCATACCGGACACTTGCCCTTGGCCATGTTCATACCGGTCTTCGAGACCTCGACGTGCCCCTCGAAGTCCCGCTTCTCCTTGCACTTCACGCAGTAACCGTTGTAGGTCGTCTGGGCCTGGTCGGCCACGGTGCCCTCCTCGTCTCGTCCGCCGGTCGATGCCGTCCCGGCGGGTTGCCCGGCGGCGGGCCACACGGGGCGCCGGCGCTGGGTCTCACTCCACGGCCACCTTCGTGACCGCTGGTCCGCGGACCCTACCCAGGTCTGGGCGGTTCCATGTCAGCTGTGCATCGACACTGTGAGCAAGTCGACGTCGAGAGTGTGCATGGCGAAATAGGTCGGATAAGTCAGTTTGGCGGGGACACGCCGACCAAACCCCCACAGCCACCCGTGCGAGTGCCCCCGGGGCGGCATCCGGCGTCGTGATCACCTACGGTGGAGAGAGGTGCCGCGCACTGGTGCCGTCGGTGTTCACCAAGGGTGACGAGACGGTGCGATGGCGTCGCGGTCAAGAAATTTTCGGGACACCTGACGACCAATCACCATTTTCCGGGCGCGTGTCGTGTGGTTGACTCTTGCGGACCCCTGGTCAGAGGGCATTAGCTGTCCTTCGTGACACGTAGCCGAGGCTGCGCGGGCCAGTGATGGCGGGGACGCGCAAGCCGGTCGTCGAGGTGCGGCGCAGCCAGCGTCGGCGACGCACGGTGTCTGCGTACCGTGACGGTGAGCGCGTCGTCGTCCTCATCCCGGACCAGTTCTCCCGCGCCGAGGAGAGCGAGTGGGTCGACCGGATGCTCGCCCGGCTCGCCGCCCGGGAGGGGCGCCTGGCGCGCTCCGACGCCGAGCTGCTGGCCCGCGCCACCCGGCTCATCGACCTCTACCTCGCCGGGTACGCCACGAAGGCGGTGCCGGCCAGCGTTCGATGGGTCACCAACCAGAACGGCCGGTGGGGCTCGTGCACGCCTGCCGACCGCAGCATCCGGATCTCGCACCGGGTCCAGGAAATGCCCGACTGGGTGATCGACTACGTGCTGCTGCACGAGCTGACGCACCTGATCGTGCCCAGCCACAACGCCCGGTTCTGGGCCCTGGTCGGTCGCTACCCCAAAGCGGAACGCGCCCGCGGCTACCTCGAAGGTGTCGCCGCCGCCTCCTGCGCCCCGGTCCCGACCTGATTCCACAGCCCGCCGAGCCGCCTAGATCCACTCGCCTTCCTGAATGCCGCGCTATCCGGGTCGCCGGGATACCGCGACTTCAATGAAGCCGAGTCGATCATGTGGCCGAGCCGCGCCAGGGTGGGGTCGGGTGGCCGTACGGGACAGGGGGCTAGGGTCGGGGGATGGCGCGACGGGTGGTGGTGGCGTTGCTCGGGCCGGTGCACTGGTCGCCGCCGGGCGTGGACCTGGCGGATTGGCGAGCGGCTCTCGCGGAGGACGTCATCGACCTGCTCGCGACTCTCCACGAGGTGGAGACCGCGGTCGCGGTGACGCCGGCCGATCGTGCTCTGGCCGACGCGCTGGTCTGGCCCGGCACGGCCGTGCACGAGGTGGCCGAGCCGACGCCGAACGCCGTGTTCGCCGCGCTGGAGGGTTACGACCAGGCAGCAGTGCTCGCCGGCGACGTGCCCGATCTACCCGCACTGACCGTCGGCAAGCTGCTGCGCCCGCTCACCACCCGACCGGTCGCGGTGGCTCCGGTCGAGGGCGGCGGTCCGGGCCTACTCGGGGTGGCTGTGCGGCTGCCGGTGCCGGGTTGGCTCCCCGCCCTCGACCTGGACACGACAGTGGCGGCCGACGTGCGCTCCGGGGCCGCCGCACCGGGGGACGTGGCGGTCACCACCGGGTGGCGACGGCTGCGCGGCCCGGCTGACCTGGCCACGCTGGACCCGGCCTTCGAGGGCTGGGAAGCGACACGCGCTCTTCTCTCGGGCTCGCGCCGACCCACCTGACCAGCCAGCCGCGCCCCCGGGCGCCGAACGGGGCGGGCCGGCCGGTCAGCCGTGCCGGCGGGTGCCCGCCGTCGATCGGGCGGGCACCCGGGCGCTGGCGCGTCAGGGCTTGGCGTCGCCCTCGTCGTCGGTCTTGTCGGGCTGGCCCGGGGCCTTCTCCTCCGCGCCGCCGGGTGCGCTGAAGTCGAAGCTGTCCAGCTCGCTCAGGTCCATGTCGTTCATGGCGAAGGCGACCGGGTCGGCGAAGTCGTCATCCGAGGGGAGCAGGTCCGGGTGACCCCAGACGGCGTCGCGGCCCTCGATGCCGCGGTGCTCGGTGAGCGCGGCCCAGAGCGCCGCGGCCTCGCGCAGTCGGCGCGGGCGCAGCTCCAGGCCGACGAGGGCGGCGAAGGTCTGCTCGGCGGGGCCGCCGGCGGCACGGCGGCGGCGGAACGCCTCGCCCAACCGGACGACGTTGGGCAGCCGGTCGCTGGCGGCGCTGTCCACGACGTGGCAGACCCAGCCCTCGACCAGGGCGAGTGCGGTCTCCAGTCGGGCCAGGGAGGCCTTCTGCGCCGGAGTGTCCTCCGGCGTGAAGATGCCCTCCAGGGCGATCGCCTGCATCGACTCCGGGTCGGTCGGGTCAACCCGGCCCATCGCCTCCTCGATCGCGTCCCGGTTGACCCGGATGCCCGAGGCGTACATCTCGACCGCGCTGAGCACGTGACCGCGCAGCCACGGGACGTGCTGGAACAGCCGCTGGTGGGCGGCCTCGCGCAGCGCCACGTAGAGGCGGACCTCGTCCTCGGGAAGCTCCAGGCCCTCGCCGTACGCGCGGATGTTGGCCGGGATCAGCGCGGCCGTGCCGGCCGGGCCGAGCGGCAGCCCGATGTCGCCGGCGGAGAGCACCTCCGCGGCGAGCGAACCGAGGGCCTGGCCCAGCTGACCGCCGAAGAGCGCGCCGCCGAGGGTGGCCACCATCGACTGCATCGGCCCGAGCTGGGCGCGCGCCTCCGGTGGCACCAGGTCGCCCATCGCGCCGACCATCCGGCTGGCGACCGGGTCGCAGAGCTTGCGCCACACGTCGAGCGTCTTGAAGATCCACTCATTGCGGTTCCAGGCGACCGGTGACTGGATGCCCGACGGCCATGCCGAGGCCGGCTCCAACCACAGGTCGGCCAGGCGCAGCGCCTCCTCGACGGCGTTGCGCTCATACGGTGACACCGCCGGGTCGCCGGCGGCCGCGAGCTGGCTGGCCGCTACCTGCCGGGCCAGGTCCCAGTTGACCGGACCGCTGCCCGGCGCGGAGAGCAGGTGCTGCAACTGCGACATGAACTGCTGCATCTGCGCGGGATCGTTGGGGTCTGGTGGTTGCCCACCCGGGAGCGCGAAACCGAACGGAATATCAGGCACGACGTCTACGGTACGCGGACCGCGCCCCAGGTCGCCGCCGCTGGCGTTGCGCTGAGGGCGAAGTCGCCCGACGCATTCGGCAGGAGGCGCCCGGCCGGTCGGTACGCTCTGCGGCATGAGACGTCGTGGCCTGACGGTCCTGCTCGGTGCCCTGTTCACCGCCCTGCTGAGCATCGGGGTGCTGCGGGTGCCGATCCCGTACGTGGTGCTCGGTCCGGGCCCGACGGTCAACACCCTCGGCACGGCCGACGGCAAGGAGGTCATCCAGGTCTCCGGACGGGAGACCTCGACCTCCGCGGGCCAGCTGCGGCTGACCACGGTGGGGGTGCAGCCCACGGTGCGGCTGCGCGGGGCGATCGCGGGCTGGTTCTCCGACGACGAGGCGGTGGTGCCGCGCGAGCTGGTCTACCCGCCGGGAGAGTCGACCGAGCAGGTCGAGCAGCGCAACGCCGAGGACTTCAAGGCGTCGCAGACCAGCGCGGAGACCGCCGCGCTGCGCGAGTTGGGCTTTCCGGTGCAGGTCGTGATCAAGACGGTGGCCGGGGACGGCCCGGCGGCCGGGACGCTGAAGGCCGGCGACGTGATCACCGCGGTCGACGGTCAGCCGGTGCCGGTGGCCGCGAAGGTCACCGAGCTGGTTCGGGCCAAGCCGGCCGGTACGGCGTTGACGATCGCCTACACCCGCGACGGCGCGCCGGCCACGGCGACTGTGACAAGTCGCGAGCAGGACGGCCGACCGCGGATCGGTGTGGAGATCGATCAGCAGCAGCCGCACCCGTTCACCCTCGGCATCGACCTGGGGGACATCGGCGGGCCGAGCGCCGGTCTGATGTTCGCCCTGGGGATCGTCGACAAGCTGACCCCGGCCGATCTCACCGGCGGCCAGATCATCGCCGGCACCGGCACCATCGACGACGAGGGCACCGTCGGCCCGATCGGCGGGATCGCCCAGAAGCTGGTCGGTGCGAAGCGGGCCGGCGCCAAGGTCTTTCTGGTGCCGGCGGACAACTGCGCCGAGGCCGTCCGCAATCCGCAGCCGGGTCTGCCGTTGTTGCGGGTGGGTTCGTTGGACGAGGCGATGACCGCTCTGGACACGTTGCGCGCGGGGGGTCAGCCGACCCGCTGCTGACCGGTGTGACCGTGCCCCGACACGCTCAGGAACACCCCGTACTCTGGGTGCCTGGTCGGAGCCGATCACATCGAGCGTGCGGAGCCAACAGTGGTCATGCGTAGCAGCAGCCCCCTTCCCAGGATGAGCCGGCGCGGGCGCGTCACCATCGCTGTCCTGGTCGGGGTGTTCGTGCTCTTCACCCTGCTCGGCTGGGGTGTCCAGGCGTGGACGGACTGGCTCTGGTTCGACGAGGTCCGCTACACCGAGGTCTTCACCGGTGTCCTGCTGACCCGGCTGGTGCTCTTCCTCGCCATCGGGCTCGGCATGGCGGTGGTCGTCGGTGGCAACCTCTGGCTGGCCCACCGGTTGCGCCCGCGACTGCGTCCGCACTCGGTGGAGCAGGCGACCCTGGAGCGCTATCGGATGGCGCTCAGCCCCCGACTCGGCACCTGGATCACGCTGGTCGCCGCGGTGGTCGGGCTGTTCGCCGGCCTCTCCGCGCAGAACCGGTGGAACCAGTGGCTGCTCTTCCGCAACGGCGGTGACTTCGGGATCAAGGACCCGGAGTTCGGGGTGGACATCGGCTTCTACGTCTTCCAACTGCCGTTCTGGCGTTACCTGCTCGGGGTCGCCTTCACCGCGGTGGTGCTGGCCGTGATCGGCGCGCTGGCGGTGCACTACCTCTTCGGCGGGGTCCGTCTGCAGGGCATCGGTGACCGGATGAGCAACGCCGCCCGCGCGCACCTGAGCAGCCTGGTCGCGGTGTTCGTGCTGCTGAAGGCCATCGCGTATGTGCTGGACCGGCGGGCGATGCTGCTGGAGTACAACGAGGGTGCCAAGTTGTACGGCGCCGGCTACGCCGACGTCAACGCGTTGCTGCCGGCGAAGGAGATCCTGGCCTACATCTCGATCGTGGTGGCGATCGCGATCGTCGTGTTCTCCAACGCCTGGATGCGCAACCTGGTCTGGCCGGGGATCTCGCTGGCGCTGCTCGGTGTGTCCGCGGTGGCCATCGGCGGCATCTACCCCTGGGCGGTGCAGACCTTCGAGGTCAAGCCGAGCGCCAAGGACAAGGAAGCGCCGTACATCCAGCGCAGCATCGACGCGACGCGGGCGGCGTTCGGGCTGGGGGCCACCCAGACGACCCCGTACGCGGCGAGCAACCTCACCCCACCGGCGAACCTGGCCACCGACACCTCGGTGGTGTCGAACGTGCGGCTGCTCGACCCGCAGTTGGTCAGCGAGACGTACACCCAGCTCCAGCAGGTGCGTGGCTTCTACGACTTCGGCCCCAAGCTGGACATCGACCGCTACGGGGTGAACGGGAAGGTCTCCGACTACGTGGTCGGCGTCCGGGAGATCAACTACGGCGAGCTGACTGACCAGCAGAACACCTGGATCAACCGGCACACCGTCTACACCCACGGGTACGGGCTGGTGGCCGCCCCGGCCAACCAGGTGGTCTGCGGCGGGCAGCCGTTCTTCGTCTCCGGCTTCCTCGGCGAGAAGACCCAGGAGGCGTGCTCCTCGCAGACCGAGCAGATCCCGGCCAAGCAGCCGCGCATCTACTACGGCGAGCGGATGGCGCCCGACGACTACGCGATCGTCGGTCAGGCCGACCCGAACAAGAAGGCCGAGTTCGACAGGCCGGTCGGTGAGGGTGGCGGCGAGTCCTACACCTACACCGGTGAGGGCGGCGTCGAGATCGGGTCCTTCACCCGCCGGCTGCTGTACGCCATCAAGGAGCAGGAGTCGAACTTCCTGCTCTCCGAGGCGGTCAACAAGGACTCCAAGCTGCTCTACGTGCGTAATCCGCGGGACCGGGTGGAGAAGGTCGCGCCGTTCCTCACCCTCGACGGCGACCCGTACCCGGCGGTGGTCGGCGGTCGGGTGCAGTGGATCGTCGACGGCTACACCACGGCGGCCACCTACCCGTACGCCGAGCGGGTCAACCTGCAGACCGAGACCACCGACGAGTTGACCAACCGGGGCACCTTCCAGTTGGCCCGGGAGAACGTCAACTACATGCGCAACTCGGTGAAGGCCACCGTCGACGCGTACGACGGCACCGTGAAGCTCTACGAGTACGACGACACCGACCCGGTGCTCAAGGCGTGGAACAAGGCGTTCGGCGGTGACCTGGTGCTGCCCAAGGCGGACATCCCGGTCGAGTTGACCGAGCACCTGCGCTACCCGGCGGACATGTTCAAGGTGCAGCGCAACCTGCTCACCAAGTTCCACGTGACCAACCCGGGCGACTTCTACTCCGCCCAGGACTTCTGGCAGGTGCCGACCGTGCCGGACGCCCCGGACAGCGGCCAGAAGCAGCCTCCGTACTACCTGTTCACCCAGTTCCCCGGGCAGGAGAGCCCCCGGTTCCAGCTCACCGCCGCGGTCACCCCGAACGGTCGGCAGAACCTGGCCGCCCTGATCTCCGGCTCGTACGTCGACGGGAATCCCCGGCTGGAGGTGCTGGAGTTGCCGGATCAGACCCGGATCTCCGGCCCGGTGCAGGTGCACCAACAGATGACGAACAACGCCAACATCCGTCAGCAGCTCAACCTGCTCTCCAGTAACCAGGCGCAGGTGCAGTACGGCAACCTGCTCTCGTTGCCCTTCGCCGACGGCATGCTGTACGTCGAGCCGGTCTACGTGAAGAGCAACCAGCAGGACGCGTACCCGCTGTTGCAGAAGGTGCTGCTCTCCTACGGTGACGGCGGCTCCTTCGTGGCGCTCGCCGACAACATCAACGACGGCATCAAGCAGTTGGTGGAGCAGGGCAAGAAGGCCGGGCAGGGCACGTCGCCGCCACCGACCACCGGGGGCAACCCGACAACGCCGACGACCCCCACGCCGACGACCCCCACGCCGACGCCGAGCGCCGGCACCGGCACCCCGCCGCCGACGGGTCCGTTGGCCACGGCCGCCGACCGGGTGCAGAGCGCGATCACCGAGGTCCGGGCCGCGCAGACCTCTGGTGACTTCGAGCGGTACGGGCGCGCGCTCAAGGCGCTGGACGAGGCGCTGACCGCGTTCCAGCAGGCGCAGCAGGCCGCCAACCCGACGGGGGCGCCCAGTGGTAGCGCGGCACCGAGCGGCGGCGCGTCACCGTCGCCCAGCGGCAGCCCGAGCGCGGGCGGCTGACCGCAGTCGTCGGCTGCGACTCTCGGAGCCCCCGTCGTCGGACCATCCCGGTCCGCACGACGGGGGCTCCGCTGTCGTCCGGCCGGCTGTCCGCCCGTCGCCGCGCCGAAAAAAGTTCGACCGACCGCAACCTGTGACACCGGCCCGCCGTCCTCAGGTCGACGGTGTGCGACGAGGGGGAACAGTCTTGCGGGACACGCAGAGCTTCGATGACTTCTACCGCGGCACGGCGCGGCGGATGGCGAGGTACGGCTATGCGGTCGCCGGCGATCACAACGAGGCGCAGGACCTGGTGCAGGAGGCGTACACCCGGGCCTGGCGGCACTGGGGGCGGCTGGCGGCACATCCCGCGCCGGAGGCGTGGCTGCGGCTGGTGGTCGCGCGGTTGGCGACCGACCGCTGGCGTCGGCTGCGCGGCCTGCGCGGGGCGTTGCGGTTGGCGGGGCCCCCACCGGCGGCCCCGCCGCCCAACGAGGACAGCGTGCTGCTGCTCCAGGCGCTGCGCCAACTGCCGGCGAACCACCGGCAGGCGTTGGCCCTGCACTACCTGTTCGACATGCCGGTGGAAGAGATCGCCCGCGAGGTCGGCGCGCCCGTCGGCACGGTGAAGTCCTGGCTCTCCCGGGGCCGGGCCCGGCTTGCCGCGCTGCTGCCCGATCTCGCCAAGATGGAATTGGAGACCAGCGATGTCGCGTGAACTTGCCGAGTGGTATCGGCGCCTCGCCGCCGACGCCGATGCCGGTGACCTGGGCGTTCCCGACGTGCTGCGGCGGCGGGCGGACCGGCGGGCCCGGCTGCGCGCGGCCGGGGGTGCCCTCGCCGCGGCGTTGCTGGTGGGTGGCGTGGTGATCGGTACCCAGGTGGTCGCCATGCCGACGCCGACGCCCGTCGCCCCGCCGGCCGGCACACCGACGATTCCCGCGCCGAACGTGACTGCCGGGTCGCCGTCGCCGTCCGCCACGCCGGGCCGACCTCCGGGTACGACCCCCGAGTCTCCGCGGGTTCCCGGCGGCATTCCGGATCGGGCGTTCTTCACGCTCCCGCCGGCCAACCAGACCGGCATCGCGCCGGACTACCGAGACGTGGCCGCGTTGCCGGGCCTGTGCGGTGCCCACCTCCCGAGCGAACCGATCCTGCACCGGCGCACCCGGTCGTTGGTCTTCAAGCTGCCGAAAACGCCCCAGGGGAACGACCCGGACGGCAGCTACGCGCACTCCATCACCGTCTACCGGGCCGGGCGAGCCACACACGTGCTGGAGGAGTTGCGGCGGGCGGTGCGCGACTGCCCCGAGCAGCCGGCACTGCGTCTCCAGGTCCCGCCGGTGCCGAGCAGGCAACGGCTGCTCAGCGACGTCGGGTACGGCGACGAGTCGGTGCTGTTCGAGCTGCGGAAGCCGGCTCAGGACCGCAACGGCGACCCGACCGGCGGGGAGGAGGTCCGGCTGGTCCGGGCGATCCGGGTCGGCGACGTGGTGACCACGCTCTGGGAGAAGGGCTGGGAGACCGGGTCCAGCCCGCGTACACAGGTCGACGCGGACAGTCGCCGCGCGGTCGACGCCGTCGAGGCCTGGCTCGGTTGACCCCGGCGTGCCGGATCGCGATCCGGCGGATTCAGATGTCGTTTTGCGGGGCCCGGGGGTGGTGCGCTACGGTTAGCGAGCCGACGCGGGGTGGAGCAGCTCGGTAGCTCGCTGGGCTCATAACCCAGAGGTCGCAGGTTCAAATCCTGTCCCCGCTACAAAGTGAAGCCCGTCTCCCGCACCTCGGGGAGGCGGGCTTCTTCTTGCGCGGGCGACGCACCCACGACGGGTGCCGACCCCCGGCTGATCATCGCCGACCGGGATGGGTTAGGGTTAACCAGTCGACGCGGGGTGGAGCAGCTCGGTAGCTCGCTGGGCTCATAACCCAGAGGTCGCAGGTTCAAATCCTGTCCCCGCTACCACACCGGCGAGGGCCCGTCCCCAGATTTTTCTGGAGACGGGCCCTCGTTCGTTGGTGGGTAGGCCCACCCCTGGTCGCAGCTACGTGCTGTTGCGGATGGCAGCGGGCGTGCTCGGCGTCGGCTCCGCCATGATCGCCTTGATGTCGTCGTCGCCGACGTACCCGCAGTCGCGCAGGACTTCGAGGGCCGACTGCCAGTGCGACCGGGCCTGGAGTCGATCACCCAGGGCGTCCAGCGCAAGACCGAGCCCCCACAACTGCTGGGCCTCCCCGAAGCGATTGCCGCACTGCCGCAGGACGAGCAGGCCCTCCTGAAAGATGGCGACCGAGTCACGGGGACGCCCGATCAGCCGGACGCAGTCCGCGAGCGCGCCAAGCGTCAGGCCCAGGCGGTAGTCGTCACCCAGGCGGCGGAAGATCTCGACCGCCTGCTCGCAGGCGGCGACCGCGTTGGCGTACCGACCGAGACGGCGCTCGACCACCGCGAGATTCTGGAGGCCGCGGGCCTCGTTGTTACTGTCGCCCAGAGCGTTGAACTGGGTGATGCAGCGCTCGTGGCAGCGCGCGGACTCTGTCAGGTCACCCCGCATGCGGTTGAGGATGCCGAGGTTGTTGAGCACCTTGGCCGTGTGATGCCTGTCGTCGAGCCCTTCCCACAGCTCCAGCGCGGTGCGGAACTCGGCAAGGCCCTCGTCGAGCTGGTTGGTCTGCCCGTACGCCATGCCGAGGTGGTTGCGCGCCAACGCCTCCACCTCCGGCTGGCCGGCGGCCCGCGCGGCGCGAATCGCGATCCGGTCGAGGCGGATCATCTCGGGCCAGTGGTCGCGGATCGCGAGGGCCGGGTAGGCCAGCAGGGCGAGGCGGGCGGCGCCGGCGGTGTGCTCCGCCCCGGCGGCCAGGCCCGCCACGACATCGGGCAGGTGCGGGGCGTTGGCGTCGATCCACTCCCTCGCGGCCGCCCGGTCGGGCAGGCTGAACCCCGCCGGGTGGGTGGGAGCCGGGCCGACCTGGAGGTCCACGGGTTCGTTCGGATCGAGAAGGAACCTCGCCTGCTCGGCGACCGAGAGGTAGTGGGCCAAGGCACGACCGAGGGCAGCCCGCCGTTCGGTGTCGGTGAGGTGACGCTCGGCCTGGTCGCGGGCGTAGAGGCGGATCACGTCGTGCATCCGGAAACGATTCGGCGCGGGGGAGTCGACAAGGCGGGCGTCGACGAGCCGCTCAATGGCGGCCTCGGTGTCGGTGAGCGTGCTCCCGGCGAGTGCCGCGGCGAGCGCGAGGTCGAACTCGGGCACCCCGAGCAGGCCGAGGAACGGGAACCCGCGTATCGCGTCGTCGCCGGCGCCCCGCAGGCCGACCGCCAGGCTGGCCCGCATGCTCAGGTTGTCGACCTGCAACTCGTCCAGGCGTCGTTGTTCCTGACTGAGACGGTCGGCAATCGCCTGGATCGTCCAGGACGGGCGGGCCATCAGCCGGGCGCTCACGATCCGCAGGAGCAGCGGAAGGTGCTCGCACAGGTTGACGATCATGTCGGTGGCGGCGGGATCGTCGGACACCCGCCGCTCGCCCACCAGTCGACCGATCAGCGTGACCGCGTCGTCGGTGGTCAGCGGTTGTAGCCGAACGAAACTCGTGCAGTCGAGTGTCGACAGCACCGATCTGCTGGTGACCAACGTGGCACAACCGGGCCCGGACGGCAGCAGGGCCCGGATCTGCTCCGGCGACACGGCGTCGTCGAACAGCAGCAGAAGCCGCTTGCCGGCCAGCAGTGAGCGCCACAGCGCGGCCGCGTCCGCAAGCTGCGCGGGCACCGCACTGCCCGCGACGCCGAGCTGCCGCAGCCATCGACCGACGATCGCGGACGGCTCCAGGGGCGGCATCCCGACGCCCGCGCCCTGGAGGTTGACGTAGAGCTGACCGTCCGGGAACGAACCGGCGACGCGGCTGGCCACGTGCAGGGCGAGCGCGGATTTTCCGACCCCCGCCACCCCGTCCACGGCGACAAGTGGTGGGTGGTCGTCGCGGGGGTGCAGCAGCGCCGCGCAGAGCGCCGCCACCTCCTCGTCGCGCCCGGTGAACTCGGGTGGTGGTGCGGGTAGCTGGCGCGGTGTCGGGTGGATCAGCGCCGACGCGCCCGGATCGCTTGCGGCCGGCGTCGTCTCGGCGCAGAGCAGCTGCTGGTACAGGCGCTGAAGCTCCTGACTCGGGTCGATCCCCAGCTCCGTGGCCAGCCGGGCGCGGAGTTGGTCGTAGAGGCGGAGGGCATCGGCCACCGCGCCGTTTGCGCCGAGCGCCCGGATCAGCAGCGCGTGCAGGGGTTCGTCGAACAGGTGGGCGTCGACGAGGCGTTGCAGTTGTCGTACCGCCACCGAGGGGTCGCCCACCCGCAGGCAGAGGTCGGCCAGGTCGCGGGCGGCGGCCTGCCGCTCGCGTTCGAGGGCGACCACCATCGGAGCGTCGTGCAGCCAGCTCACCGCCGAGCCGAGGACCGGGCCTCGCCACAGGTCCAGGGCGCGGTCCAGGGCGGCTATCCGCTCGCTCTCGACGCCCGCCGCGCCCTGGACGACCAGGTCGCGAAACGCCGCGGTGTCCACGTCGCAGCGCGGGGTGCGCAGCAGGTAGCCGTCGTCGGCCCGCTCCAACGTGACGCGGTCGGCGAACCTGTCGCGTAGCCAGGCGCGCAGCCGGTAGACGCTCGTGTGCAGTGCGGCCTGGCTGCCCCGGTCCGGGCCCCAGATCAGCTCGACGAGCTGATCCGGATTCACCGGCTGGCCCGGTGACAGCGCCAGCACGCCGAGCAGCATGCGTGGCCCCGGCCCGGGTAGCGCAACCGTGCTGCCGCCCACGCTGACCCGCAGTGGCCCCAGCACAGCCACCGAAACGACGTCCTCCTGCATCGACGAAATTCTAAGCCGGGCAGCGGCGTACCCGTTGGCCCGAAAACCCCGCCCCCGGACCCCGGTCATTCCGCGAGCCTGGCCGTCAGGTCGCTGTGAGTGACCTGTGAGAACCCGGATGCCACGCTGCGATCCCGCGCCGGGTGGGCGCGGACGGCGGCTGGTTGACATCGGGGAGACGCGAATGACGGCTGCACGGGGGATCCGATTCTTGTTCGCCACGACTGCCGCGTTCCTGGCCGTCGTCCTGGTCAATTCCGGGGGCGGCGTCGCACCCGCGTACGCGGGCCCGAACCGGGCCGGGCCTCCGGGGGCGCAGGCGGCACCCGCCTCGGTGCCGCTGCGGGCGGCACCGACCTGGGCCGCCGCGCGACCCGGCCCGGAGGACGTCGCGGCCGTGCGGTCGGCGCCCCCGGTGACCTGGCCCGCGCCGGGTGCCGTCGAGGTCGACCGGCCGGGGACGGGCGCGGCGCCGGCCCGGGTGGGGAGCCTGCCGGTCTGGGTGGCCGGGCAGCGCGACGCGGCGACGCGGCGCACCGACACCACCGCCGGTCGGGTACGGGTGGAGGTGCTGGACCAGGCTGCCGCGCGTCGGGCCGGAGTACCCGGGGTCCTGGTGCGGCTGGCGTCGGGCGGGGCGACCGCAGGCGCCCGCCCGGCTGGTGTCGCCCCGGTGGACGTGGAGTTCGACTATTCCGGGTTCCGCAACGCGTACGGCGGCGACTGGGCCGCCCGGCTCGGCGTGGTGCGACTGCCCGAGTGCGTGCTGTCCACTCCCGAGGTCGCCGGATGCGCCAGGGGCGAACCGGTGCCCTCCCGCAACGACACTCGCAACGCGCGGGTCGGCGCGCGGGTCGACGCCGGTCTGTTCGCCGTCACCGCCGCGTCCGGTGGCAGTTCGGGAAGCTTCCAACCCACCTCGCTCGCCCCGTCGGCCGCCTGGTCGGTCGGCTTGGAGTCGGGCGACTTCGGCTGGCAGTACCCGATGAGCGCACCCGCGATGCCGGGTCTGACGCCCGGCATCGCGCTCGGCTACTCCTCCGGCGCGGTGGACGGGCGGACCGCCTCCACGAACAACCAGCCGTCCTGGGCGGGGGAGGGTTTCGACCTCCAGGGCGGGTTCATCGAGCGGTCCTACGTGGCGTGCAAGGAGGACGGGCAGGCCGGCTCGGAGGAACTGTGCTGGCGGTCCGACAACGCCACGGTGTCGCTGCCCGGGATGAGCGGCGAGCTGGTCCTCGACGACGCCACGGGGCACTGGCACGCCGAGCGCGACGAGGGCTGGCGCATCGAGCGGCTGACCGACGCGAACGCGGGCAACGGCGACAACGACGGCGAGCACTGGAAACTGACCGCACCGGACGGCACGCAGTACTTCTTCGGCCGCGCCCCGGCCGCGAACTCCACCTGGACCGTCCCGGTCTACGGCAACAACGTGGTGGGGGGCAAGGACGAGCCGTGTCACCAGTCGACGTTCGCGGCGTCGTGGTGCCAGCAGGCGTACCGGTGGAACCTCGACTACGTCGTGGACCGGCACGGCGACGCGATGGCGTACTTCTACCAGCGGGAGACGAACAACTACGCCCGCGGCGGCGCCACTCCCACGCCGTACACCAGGGGTGGTTACCTGGACCGGATCGAATACGGCCTGCGGACCGACTCGGCCGCGCCCGCGTCGGCGCGGGTGGTGTTCTCCGTCGCCGACCGCTGCGTCCCGGGCAGCACCTGCACCCAGGCCCAACCACAGAACTGGCCGGACACGCCGTGGGACCGGGCCTGCGCCGGTACGCCCTGCCAGGTCGTCTCGCCGACGTTCTGGATCAGCAAGCGGCTGGCCAAGGTCACCACCCAGGTCCGCTCCGGTGGCAGCTACCAGCCCGTGGAGTCGTGGACGCTCACCCACTCCTTCCCGGCCACCGGTGACATCACCACCGCCTCGCTGTGGCTCGACTCGATCGTGCGAACCGGGCACGTCGGCGGTACGGCGAGCCTGCCGCCGATGACCTTCACGGGCGAGCGCAGGGCCAACCGGGTCGACACCGTCGACGACAACGGCGACGCCCCGATGAACAAGTGGCGCCTCGTGGGGGTCACCAACGAGACCGGCGGTCAGGTCCGGATCAGCTACACCGAGGTGCCCTGCACCCGGTCGGCGTTGCCGGCCCCGGACCAGAACGCCGGGACGTGCTTCCCCGCGTTCTGGGGGCGGTCGGGTGCGGTCGATCCGCAGCTCGACTGGTTCCGGAAGTTCGTGGTCAGCCAGGTCGTCGAGGACGACCGGTTGGTCGAGAACCCGGACGAGATCACCCAGTACGAGTACGTCGGCGCGGCGGCCTGGCACCACGACGACACGGAACTGACCCCGAACCGGTTCCGCACCTGGGGGCAGTGGCGTGGCTTCCAGCGGGTGGTGGTGCGCACCGGTGATCCCAACGGCGGCGAACAGACCCGGACGGAGCACCTGTTCCTGCGGGGCATGCACGGCGACCGGACCAGCACCGGCACTCGTGACGTCGAGGTGACCGACTCGACCGGGAAGAAGAAGGTCGACGAGGCGTACTGGCGTGGCTTCGCCCGGGAGGTGACCGAGTACAACGGCACCAGCGGCGCCTGGACCGAGCGGACGATCTCGGAGCCCACCATGCTGGCGACGACGGCGACCCGGGACCGCCGCGACGGCACCCAGCTCAAGGCGTACCTGGTCGAGGAGTTGTCCCAGCGGGCGTACGTCGCGTTGGCCGACGGCACCGAACGCGTCACCGAGTCGGTCCAGAAGTTCGACGCCAACGGCACCCTGGAGCAGACGAACGACCTCGGCGACGTCGCCACCGACGCCGACGACACCTGCACCGACTACACCTACACCAGCAACAGGGACGCCTGGATCATCGACGCGGAGTCCCGGGTCCGCACCGTCGGGGTGCGCTGCGGCGCGGACGTGTCCTACCCCGGGGACCTGCTCTCCGACCAGCGCTACTACTACGACGACAGCAAGACCTGGGGGGCGCCGCCGACCGTCGGGGACGTCACCGCGGTCGAGGAACTCGCCTCCTGGTCGAACGGCCCGGTGTACGTCAGTGGCCGCAGCGTCAAGCTGGACAAACACGGCCGCACGACCACGGCGACCGACGCGCTCGGCAACACCGACCAGGTCACCTTCACACCGGAGGTCGGTGGGCCGGTCACCAGGGTGACCACCACCAACGCGCTCGGGCACACCAGCACTGTCAACCTCGACCCGCTGCTCGGCGACGCCACGACCACCGTGGACGCCAACGGCCGGCGTACCGAGCTGAGCTACGACCCACTGGGCCGGGTCGTCGCCGCCTGGGCCCCGGGCCGATCCAGGTCCGCCGGCGACAGCCCGCACGCGAAGTTCGCCTACCTGATCCGCAACAACGGCGCCAGCGCGGTGACCACCAGCACGCTGCGACCCAACGGCGCGTACCGGGACGGCCACAGCATCATGGACGGCTTCCTGCGGGCCCGCCAGACGCAGGCCCCCTCCGCGACGGGCGGCCGGCTGGTCACCGACACGTTCTACAACAGTCGCGGCGAGGTGGTGAAGACCAACCCGGCGTACTGGAACAGCGCCGCGCCCAGCACGACCCTCGTCGCCGCACCTGCGGATTCGAACCTGGTCGCGCAGAACCGCTACCTCTACGACGGCGCGGGTCGGCAGACGGCGGAGATCCTGGTGTCGCGGGGTGTGGAGAAGTGGCGGACCACCACCACCTACGGCGGCAACTGGACGGCGATCGACCCGCCCGACGGGGAAACGCCGACCATGGAGATCTTCGACGCCGACGGGCAGACTGTCGAGCTGCGCCAGTACACCGGCACCGGCCCGACCGGCGCCTACGACGCCACCCGCTACACCTACACCAGGTCGGGAGAGCAGGCCACCGTCGTCGATCCGGCTGGCAACACCTGGCGGTACGGCTACGACCTGCGGGACCGCAAGATCCGCGCCGAGGACCCGGACACCGGGACGAACACCTTCACCTACGACAACGGTGACCGGCTGGTCTCCAGCACCGACTCCCTCGGCCGGACCCTGGTCAACACCTACGACGCGCTCGACCGTCGGACCACCGTCCGCGAGGGGTCCGCCACCGGCACGAAGCTGAGCGAGTGGACGTACGACTCGCTGCCCGGCGGCAAGGGGCTGCCGGTCGCCGCGAAGCGGTTCGTCGGCACCGACGTCTACAGCAGCGAGGCGCTCGGCTACCTGGCCGCGACCGGGCTGCCCACCGGCAGCCGGGTCACCGTCCCGGCGAGCGAGACCGGGCTCGGCGGCAGCTACGACACGACAATCGAGTACGACACGTCCGGCCGGATCACCAAGACCACGTTGCCGGCGGCCGGCGGGCTCGGCGCGGAGACCCTGACCCAGGGCTACGACGCCTCCTCCGACCTGCCCAGCACGCTCACCGGGCTGGCCCAGTACGTCGCCGGCACCTCCTACGACAGGTTCGGCGACGTGTCCTCGGTGACCCTCGGGGCGGCGGGCAGCCAGGTCTGGCAGTCGTACCAGCGCGACGACGTGACCCGACGACTCTCCCGCAGTTCGGTGATCCGGGAAACCGACGACGATCCGCAGGTCAGCGCCCGTAGCTACACCTGGGACCCGGCGGGCAACCTGCTCTCGGTCACCGACGCCCCGGACGGGGTCACCGCCGACACGCAGTGCTTCCGCGCCGACTACCTGCGCCGGATGACCGAGGCGTGGACACCGGCGTCGGGCGACTGCGCGGCCGCCCCGGCGACAGCGGCGCTCGGCGGGCCGGCCCCGTACTGGCACTCGTACCGCTACGACAAGGTGGGCAACCGGCTCGCCGAGGTGCAACACGCCGCCACCGGTGACACCACCCGCACCTACGGCTATCCGGATGCCGGTTCGGCCCAGCCGCACACGCTGCGGTCGGTCGCCACCACCGGGCCGGGTGGCTCGCGTACCGACACCTACAGCTACGACAGCGACGGCAACACCACAGCTCGTACCGTCGCCGGCCGGACGCAGTCCTTCGACTGGGACGCCGAGGGCCACCTGGTGTCGGCGACCGAGAACGGCACCACCACCGACTACCTGTACGACGCGGAGGGCAACCGCATCGTCAGCCGGGACCGGACCGGCACCACCGTCTACCTCGGAGCGACGGAGCTGCGCCGGGAGGCCGGCAGCGGGCTGGTCAACGCGACCCGGTACTACAGCCAGGGCGACGGCACGTTCGCGGTGCGTACCGGCACCGGCTCGGACGGGTTGAGCTGGCTCGTCTCCGATCACCACGGCACCGCCGACACCGCCATCCGGGCGGACACCCTCGCCGTCACCCGCCGCTACTCGCTGCCGTTCGGTGAGTCCCGGGGAGCGAAGCCGACCACCTGGCCCGGTCAGCGCAGCTTCGTCGGCGGGTCGGCGGACCCTACCGGCCTGGTGCACCTGGGCGCCCGCGAGTACGACCCGGCAACGGGCCGGTTCCTCTCCGTCGACCCCGTCATCGACGACGAGGACCCGCAGCAGATGCACGGGTACGCGTACGCCAACAACAGCCCGGCGACCTACGCCGACGCCGACGGCCTGCGCGCCTGCGCGAACGAGAAGTGCACCACGTTCGTCAAGCCGAAGCCCAAGGCCAAGCCGGCGGCGCCGAAGCCCCGGCCGAAGGCGACTGTCGCGAAGAGGCCGAACGCCTCGAACGCCGCGGCCCGAAAGCGGCTGTTGGCCAAGGACGCCCAGTTGGATCGCATGGAGAAGCGGGGCGGGGCGTCGACCGCGGCGAAGCGCGTGAAGGCGGCGGAGAAGGCGTCAGCGAAGGCGCGGAAGATCCAGGCGCAGCAGTGGAAGGTGAAGGCCGCCGTGCTGAAGAAGCGGTGGCACGAACAGCAGAAGGCGATATCCGCGAAGAAGAGAGCAGACCTCGCGACTTTGGCCGACGAATCCAACGCGTCGACCGAGGCTGCCCAAGAAGTGCGTGCTGAGAAGAAACTGATGCGCGACAAGGCTGCTCGGAGTGGGAATCCGGCGCTGCGGAATCCGAAGAACATCGAGAAGCTGTCTCGTGGGGCGAGGGAGATCGGCCCGCTCGCTCGCTATGTACGAAACCCGTCGGTCAAAGCGGTCGGCAAGGTGATGCCCTATGCCGCGGCCGCATTGGGTTATGCAGCCGATGTGGAGCGTGGCATGGACAGACCCGAGGCCGCTTTCAAGCAGGTCGCAGGACTGGCGGCATCGGCGGCCGGATCTGCGATCGGAGTGGGGGCCGGCTTCTTCTGCGGGCCGGCCGTGATGGTCTGCTCTCCGATACTCGGATTTGCCGGCGGGGCGCTGGGGGGCTGGCTTGCAGGGGAATTCTGGGACGCCACCAGCCCGAACAAGAGGTATTGGATCGATACCGATGAGTAATCGTCTGTCCGGTCTTCGATCACTCCTGATCGGTCCTGTCCAATCGGTCGGCACGGAGGTTGAGATGCACGTACCTCGCAGATATCTGTCCATGATGGCCACGGGGGTGGCAGTAGCGCTGGTCGCGTCGTCGCTGTGGAGCGGGCCGGCGCTGGCCGCCCGCCCCGGGGCCCCGAAACCACAGGCGATACCGTCCGGCCCGGCGCTCTCGGCGGCCCGGCCGGCACCCGTACCGGCCGCTGATCCCAGCGCCACCAGCGCCCTGCGGAAGGCCCCGGCGGTGAGCTGGCCGACCGCCGGCACCGCCGAGGTGAGTTTGCCCGCGGTGAGCGCGGCGGCGGCCAAGTCGGACGCCACACCGTCCTGGCAGCGGGCCGGTGACCTGCCGATCCGGGTGGGCCACCCGGACGCCGCCGGTCCGTCGACGACCCGGGTGTCAGGTGCCCGACCAGAGGCGAGGATCCGGGTCGAGGTGTTGGACCGCAAGGTCAGCGCGGCGGCCGGCGTACGGGGAGTGGTGCTGCGGCTGGCACACGTCGGCGATGCGGTGGGCCCGGCGTCGGTGGAAGTCGACTACTCGGGCTTCCGGCACGCCTACGGCGGCGACTACGGCTCGCGGTTGCGGCTGCTCCGGCTGCCGGAGTGCGCGCTGACCACCGCCTCCGCAGGCAACTGCGCGCCAACCCCGCTGGCCAGCACCAACGACGCGGTCACCGGGCGGGTGCGGGCGAAGGTGAGCGACGGGCTGTACGCCCTGGCCGCCGCGCCCAGCGGCAGTGCGGGCACCTTCCAGCCGACGTCGCTCGCCCCCTCGGCCACCTGGCAGGTGGGGCTCCAGTCCGGCGACTTCAACTGGTCGTACCCGATGGCACTGCCGCCCATGCCGGGCCGCGCGCCGGAGGTCTCCCTGGCCTACTCCTCCGGCAGCGTGGACGGCCGGGTGGTGGCGACGAACAACCAACCGTCCTGGGTGGGTGAGGGCTTCGACCTGCCCAGCGGGTTCATCGAACGGTCGTACCGGGCCTGCCGCGACGACGGTGGGACGGGCAGCGGTGGCGACCTGTGCTGGGAGGCCCCCAACGCCACGCTGGTGCTGCCCGGCCTGGCAGCCGGTGAGCTGGTGCCGGAGACGTCGGCGACCGACAACAAGAACTGGCACCTCGCCGACGACCGGGGCTGGCGGGTCACCCTGCTGACCGGGGCGTCCAACGGCGACGACAACGGCGAGCACTGGCGGGTGACCGCACCGGACGGGACGCAGTACTTCTTCGGCCGGACCACGGCGGCGAACTCGGCGTTCACCGTTCCGGTCTTCGGCAACGGGACCGGTGAGCCCTGCCACCAGTCGACGTTCGCCACATCGTGGTGCCAGCAGGCGTACCGCTGGAATCTCGACTACGTGCTCGACCGGCACGGCGACGCGGTGGCCTACCACTACGACCAGGAGATCAACTACTACGCGCGCAACGACACCACCCCGACCGCGTACGTCCGCGGTGGCAACCTCGCGCGCATCGAGTACGGGCTGCGGGCCGGGTCCAGCGCCCCCGCCGGAGCGCGGGTGGTGCTCACCGCGGCCGACCGGTGCCTGCCGGGCAGCACCTGCACCCAGGCCCAGCCGCAGAACTGGCCGGACGTGCCGTGGGACACCGCCTGCTCGGCGACGTCCTGCGCGGTCACCACGCCGACCTTCTGGAGCACCAAGCGGCTGGCGACGGTGACCGCGCAGGTGCGCGTCGGCACCGCCTACCAGAACGCCGACTCCTGGACGCTCACCCATGGTTACCTGGACACCGGTGACGGCACCAGCCCGGGGCTGTGGTTGCAGTCCGTCGTGCGCACCGGGCACGTGGGCGGCAACACCAGCCTGCCCGCCGTGACGTTCGGCGGCACCCGGTGGGCCAACCGGGTCGACGGGCTGGAGAACATCTCGCCGATGAACAAGTGGCGGATCACGACGATCACCAACGAGACGGGCGGTCGGATCGCCGTCTCCTACGGTCGGGAACCGTGTGACCGGTCCGCGCTGCCCGTCCCGGACACCAACACCACCAGGTGTTTCCCGGTGAAGTGGACGCCGGACGGCGGGCAGCTCGTGCCGGACTGGTTCATCAAGACCGCTGTCACCCAGGTCGTCGAGGACGACGCGACGACCGGACCGGACCGGATCACCCAGTACCAGTACCTCAGCGCCGGGGACGCGGCCTGGGCGTACGACGACGCCGAACTGGTGCCCGCCGACCGCAAGAGTTGGGGACAGTGGCGCGGCTACCAGCGGGTCCGGGTGCTGACCGGCGCCCCACCGGCGGCCGGGGCACCCGATCTGCGTACGGTGACCGAGCACCTGTTCCTGCGCGGCCTGGACGGCGACCGGACGGCGGGCGGAACCCGTACCGTGTCGGTGGTCGACTCGCGTGGTGGCAGCCTTCCCGACCGGGCCTACTGGCGCGGCTTCGCCCGCGAGACGACCACCTACCGGGGAGCGGGCGGCGGGTGGGTGTCCACGGTGATCTCCGAGCCGACGCAGCTCAGGGAGACCGCCAGCCGCGACCGGCCGACGAGCACCCCGCTGGAGTCGCACCTGGTCGCCGAGCGGGCCGAGGAGACCTACACCGCGCTGGCCGACGGTGGGGTGCGCCGGACCAGGGTGGTCTACACGCACGAGCCGGACCACGGCACGCTGACCGAGGTCGATGACCAGGGCGACGTGTCGCTCGACGGGGACGACACCTGCACCACGTACACCTATGCCCGCAACACCACGGACTGGATCGTGGACAAGGTCTCCCGGGTGCAGAAGGTCGGCGTGCGGTGCGGCGGCGACGTCTCGTACCCCGGTGATCTCATCTCCGACCAGCGCTACCACTACGACGAGAACGCCTGGGGCACCGCGCCGACGAAGGGTGACCTGACCCGCACGGAGGAGGCGGCCACCTGGGCTTCCGGGGCGCCGGTCTACCAGACCCTGTCCCGGGTCGTCGCCGACCAGCACGGACGGCCCGTCGAGGAGTTCGACGCCCGCAACAACCGGACCGGCATCTCCTACACGCCGGCCCTGGGTGGCCCGGTGACCCAGCTGGTCCGGACCAACCCGCTCGGCCACACCAGTACGACGACCCTGGAGCCGCTGCGCGGTGCGGTCACCGCGGGGGTGGACGCCAACGGCGGCCGGACCAGCCGGGCGTACGACGCGCTTGGTCGGGCGACCTCGGTCTGGCTGCCCGGCCGGGCCACCACGGATCCGGCCAACCTGCGCTACGAGTACCTGCTGCGCTCCGGCGGGGCGGCGGTGACCACCCGCAGCCTGCTGGCCGGCGGCGGTTACCGGACCAGCTACGAGGTGTACGACGGGCTGCTGCGGCTGCGGCAGACCCAGGACCCCTCGCCGGCCGGTGGGCGGGTGCTCACCGACGTCCAGTACGACCCGGTGGGCCGGGTGGACCGCAGATCCGGACCGCAGTACGACCGCAGCGGGCCGCCCGGCACCACGCTGCTCGGCCTGCCCGACAGCGCGGCCGAGTCGCAGACCCGCACCGTGTACGACAGCGCGGGCCGGCCGACGGCGGAGATCCTCCTGTCCCGGGGCGTGGAGAGGTGGCGCACCAGCACCACGTACGGCGGCAACTGGACGGCGGTGGACCCACCCCAGGGTGGCACCGCGACGATGAGCCTGGCGGACGCGGCCGGCCGGGTGGTGGAGCGGCGTCAGTACGTGGGTGACACGCCGAGCGGAAACTACGACGCCACCCGGTACGGCTACACCCGGGGTGGGCAGTTGGCCACCGTGGTCGACCCGGCCGGCAACACCTGGCGGTACGCGTACGACATGCGTGGCCGCCAGGTTCGGGCCGAGACGCCCGACACCGGCGCGACGACGCGCACGTTCGACGCGGAGGGGCACGTGCTCTCCACGACGGACGCCCGTGGGCGCACACTCAGCCACACCTACGACGCGCTCGGGCGTCGGACGAGCACCGACGAGGGTGCGACCCGGCTCGCCGGGTGGGCGTACGACACCGCGCCCAACGGCAGGGGGCTGCTCGCCGCCTCCACCCGCCACGTCGGGGCGAACGCGTACGTGAGCGCGGTGACCGGCTACGACGTGCGTGGTCGGCGTACCGGGACCGCGGTGACGATCCCGGCGGCGGAGACCGGCCTGGGCGGCACCTACGCGACCGGCTACCAGTACGACGAGACCGACCAGGTCACCAGCACCACGATCTTCGGTGGCGGCGGCCTGCCGGCGGAAACCCTCGTCTACGGCTTCGACGGGCTCGGCCTGCCGACGACCATGACCAGCGGCGCCGGTCGGTACGTCGGGGCGACCACCAGGGACGGTGTCGGCCGACCGATCTCCCGAACCTCCGGTGCATCCGGCCGGCGGCTCTGGCAGGCACAGCAGTGGGATGCCGCGAGCGGGCGGCTGACCGCCACGTCGACGACCGTGGAGGACGAGTACACCTCTCGGGTGACCGCGCTGGGCTACACCTACGACCCCGCGGGCAACGTCCGATCGGTCGTGGACGCACCGGACGACGGGAGCGCGGCGGACACCCAGTGTTTCGGCTACGACCACCTGCGCCGACTCACCGACGCCTGGACGCCGACCGGTGGCTGCGCGACACCCGCGGTGAGCGGTCTCGGCGGCGCGGCGCCGTACTGGCACTCGTACGGCTACGACCGGACCGGCAACCGCCTGGCCGAGGTGCGGCACCTCGCGGGCGGGGACGTCACCCGCACGTTCGACCACCCGGCCGCCGGGACGGCCCAGCCGCACACCGTGCGGTCGGTGACCAGCAGCGGCCCCGGCGAATCCGGGACCGACACCTTCGGGTACGACGCCAGCGGCAACCAGACGAGTCGTCGCGTCGACGGCACCTCCCAGCAACTCGACTGGGATGCCGAGGGCCACCTCGGGTCGGTCACGACGGGTGCCGGCGGCACCAGTTACCTGTACGACGCCGACGGCACCCGACTGCTGCGTCGGGACGCGGGCGGTACGACGCTGTACCTGGGCGACACCGAACTGCGCGCGACCGGTACCGGCGCGGTCACCGGCACCCGGTACTACCGGTTCGGCGGTGACCCGGTGGCGGTACGCGTCGGTGCCGAGCTGAGTTGGCTGGTGACCGACCTGCACGGCACGGCCGGGGTCAGCGTCGACGCCGAGGAGCTGGGCGTCACCCGCCGCTACCGGCTGCCGTTCGGTGGACAGCGCGGCGTCGACCCGGCCGCCTGGCCCGGCGGCCGGGACTTCGTCGGCGGGGTGGCTGACCCGACCGGTCTCACCCACCTCGGGGCGCGGGAGTACGACCCGGACACCGGCGGGTTCGTCTCGGCCGACCCGATCGTCGACCACGACGACCCCCAGCAGGTGCAGGGCTACTCGTACGCCAGTGGCAACCCGGTCTCGTTCAGCGACGCCAACGGGTTGAAGGTCTACCGGGGCATTCCGGCGCCGGCCGCGGACGGCCTCTACGACCCGTGGGCCTGCGCCAACTTCGGGTCGATGTGCAGCGGCACTGTCGACCCGGACGGTGACCTCGGCTGGGAGATGATCCACGAGGTCTACACCCCGAACTCCACCCGGGACGCGTCGAAGTCACCGGTCTACGGCTGCTCGTACGACAACCCCGGGCCGGCCGTCGCCTGCCAGCAGCGCAGTCCGAGCCAGAGCGCGTACGTCCTGGCCGAGCGGCCCTGCCGTGGTTGGGACCAGTGCATCTCGCCGCGTCCGGTGGAGTGGCAACCGGCGGACGAGGTGGAATCGACGGGTTCCTCCACCGGCGGCGGTAGCCGTTCACTGGCGGCGACGCTGGCCCACCCGGCGAAGAGCGCGGGCGGGGCGTCGGCGGGTGGCGTCTGGGCGGGTGCGGCGTCGAACAGCGCGAACTCGCTCCCCAAGTACGGCCCGGACCAGAAGAAGCCGCAGGGGAAGTCCGGCAAGAAGCCGCCCGGCAAGTCAGGCTTCGGTGTCGCGTTTGGCTGGCTGGAGGAGCTGGCGGAGGCTCCGTCCTGCGGGTACCCGTTGCCGTGCCCGGGACCGGCACAGGTGTACGGCGGGCCGTACGGGGTGCCGAAGGGCTCGTCGTCGCCGCTGCGCCCGGTCGGTGGTGGGTCCGGAAGCTCGTCGGGTGGCCTGGTGATCCCCCGGACGGCCGGGTCGCCACGCGGCGTCGTGATCGTCGGCTGATGCGGGACGGGGGAGGGCAGGTGTCGAAGAGTATCCGGCTCGGCGTGGTCGGGCGAGCTGTCGCCACAGTGGCGGTGTTCGTCCTGGTGGCTGCCGCCATGACCGTGCCCTTCCCCGCTCCGCAGGGCCGGGCGGCGGCAACCCCGCTGGTCGCCCCGCCGGGGCCGGTCCGGTCGACGGCTCGACCGGCCCCCGGGGCACCGTCGTCCTGGCCGGCGGCCACGGCGTCGGCGGCCACGGCGTCGGCAGTCCGGCTCGGCCGCCGCGTCGAGATGCCCGCACTGCGTACGCCGGACCGGACCGTCTTCGCCAACCCGGACCGCACCTTCACCGCCGAACTGCGGGCCGGCACCGCCAGCGCCGACCCAACCTCGCCGGGCCAGCGCCAGCACTGGGCGATGACCTCCCGGGAGCTGCCCTCCCAGGTGTGGTGGGACATCGACGACTACCATGCCCGGGTCGGGCACGACCCGCAGGAGTCCTCGTACAACATGTACCACTCGTACTTCCAGATGGACACGGCGTTCTTCGCCGGCAAGACCATCCTGGAAAACACCGCCTTCAGCCTCAACCAGCTGTACTCCTACTCGTGCTATCCGCAGGCCCTGCAAACGCACCTCACCGGCCCGATCAGCCCGTCGACGAGTTGGTCGAATCCGCCCACCGAGCAGCGGCTGCTCGGCACCGTGCGGACCGGCAAGGGCGGCGGTCCCGAATGTCCGGGCGGCACGGTGGAGGTGGACGTGCGGGCCCTGATGCGCGAGGCGGCGGCGAACAGTTGGCGACAGCTCACGCTGGGCCTGACCGGAGACGACCAGAGCATCTCCGGGGCGATGGCCTTCGACAACAAGCCGGTGCTCGCGGTGCAGTTCAACACCGTGCCGGAAACGCCGGTGATGACGCCGACCGACAGCATGCCCGGCTGTTCCGGTGCCGGGGCGACGGCCTGGGTACGGACCCTCGGGCCGGTGCTGGCCGTGGAGGTGGCCGAGGATCTCGCGTCGGGCAGCCAGGGCGGCGGCCAGCAGGTCACCTTCGAGGTGCAGGCGCCGGACGGCACCCCCGTGCACACCAGCGAGAGGCTGCCCGAGCACATCAAGACCTACCAGGTGCCCGACTGGGTGCTCGCCGAGGGCGGCACGTACCGGTGGCGGGCGACGGTCAACGACCAGATCGACACCGGGCCGCCGGGGCCCTGGTGCGAGTTCACGGTGGACACCACAGGTCCCACCACCGTGCCGACTGTCACCTCGGTCGACTTCCCCTCGTCCGGGCCGGGCGCCAGGGTCGACCGCACGGGTGTGTTCCGGTTCGACGCGGACGGCGACCAGGACGTGGTGGCCTTCGAATACCAGCTCGGCGGCACGGACGGCTACCTCACCGGGCGGGTGACCGCGGACCGACCGGGTGGCAGCGCTGTGCTGCGCTGGACCGGCCAGGAGCCCGGCGGGTACGAACTCCGCGTGCTCGCCGTGGACCGGGCCGACAACCTCGGTTGGCCGCAGTCGTACGGCTTCCATCTGCGATCGGTGCCGGCGCCCCTTGTCGAGCTGCCGCTCGACGAGGGGCAGGGCGTCATCGGCCGGGACGTGGCGACACGCGCCCCCGACGGCAGCGTCACGTTCAGCGGCGGGGCGTCGTGGCAGGCGTCCGGGCGGCACGGCGGCGCGGTGCTGCTGAACGGCGTCGAGGGCAGTCACGGTCGGTCGACCGGACCGGTGGTGAACACCGGCCAGAGCTTCTCCGTGCTGGCCTGGGTCCGACTGGACCAGGTCGGCCAGGACCGGGTCGCGGTGGCCCAGGCCGGGGTCGCCGGCAACGGTTTCGTGTTGCGCTACGACAGTGCCCGCAGACGGTGGGCATTCGTGCTCCGCGAGGCGGACGGCGCGGCGGCGGCGGAGCGGGTCGCGGTGGCCAACACGGCTCCCCAACTCGGCACCTGGACCCACCTCGCCGGCGTGTACGACCACGATGCGGGCGAGTTGCGGATCTACCTCAACGGTCGGCTGGCCGGCAGTACGTCGTACCGCAGCACCTGGAACGCCTCCGGTCCCCTCCTGGTCGGCCAGGCGAACGGTGTGTCCGGCGGGCGTGGCGCCTGGACCGGTGCGCTCGACGAGGTCCAGCTCTACGACTACCCGGCGGCGCCCAAGAAGATCATCGAGGAGATGGCCGGCGAGCCGTTCGGCCCGGAGGCGTGGTGGCACCTGAACGAGCCGACAGGTGTGGTCGGCACGGATGCCAGCGGGAACGGTCACTCGCTCTACCTGGCACCCGGTGCGGCATTCCAGAGGGATGCGCGCGACGGGGGCGTGCGCCTGGACGGGACGTCCGGAGTGGCGTACACGGCGGGGCCGGTGGTTTCGGGGGACGCCAGCTTCACCGTGTCGGCCTGGGTGCGGCTCGCCGGGGCCGGTCGGGATGCCGTCGCGGTCGGCCAGGACGGGCAGCACACCAGCCGGTTCCGGCTGCGCTACGAGGCCGCGACCGGCCGGTGGGCCTTCCGGATGGACCGGGTCGACGAGCCGGGCGGCAGCGCGGCCACCGACGCGGCGGTGTCCTCGACGGCGAGCGTCGACAGTTGGACGCACCTGACCGGTGTCTTCGACGCCGCCGCCGGCCAACTACGGCTGTACGTCAACGGGACGCTTGCCGGCACGGCGAGCCACGTGGCGAGTTGGCCGGCCACCGGTGCCCTCGTGCTGGGCCGGGGGCTGCGGGACGGCTCGGCGGCGGACTTCTGGCCGGGTGACGTCGACGAGGTGCGGGTGCTCCCGCGTGCCATCACCGCGCAGGAGGTGCCCGGTCTCGTTGGTCTGCCGCCGGCCGTCACCCCGGGGCCGGTGCGGATCCGCGCCGTGCACAGCGGCATGTGCCTGACCGAGCAGGGTGGCGACAGCGGCTACCTCTACCAGCAGCCGTCGTGCGGCACCCAGTTCCCGAGGATGACTCTGGTGGCGGCCGGGAGCGACACCTATCGGATCACGACCGACCACGAGGTGTACGGGCCCGGCTGCACGGGGGTGCAGAACGGATCGGTGAGCGTCGGCGCGCCGCTCTACGACGACTACTGCGCCGCCGGGCGCGGGCAACTGTTCCGCGTCGAGCCGGTGGCCGCGCCGCTGTGGGGTTATCGGCTGCGACCGGTACACAGCAACCTGTGCGTCGGCTTCCGGGACAACTCCGCGGTGGCGGGCGCCCAACTGGTCCAGCTCGCCTGTGACTCCCTGGCGCGGGGTCAGGTGTTCCTCTTCGACAGCCGGTGAGGCCGCGCCGCACGGCACGTCGTCGTGGGGCCGGTGCCCGGCGGGCACCGGCCCCACCCGGTTGTTACCGGAGGCCGAGGGCCCGGGTGACGCGCTGGGTGACGCCGTCGCCGCTGCGCTGCCTGGCGGTGACCCGGATGGACACGAAGTCGGCCCGGTGCGGCGCGTTCAGGTGCGCCTGCCAGGTGCCCCGCTTCTCGGTCAGGCCCTGCCGCTGCCAGGTCGCCCCGTCGTCGTAGGAGACCTCCAGCGTGAGCGAGGACACCGCGTCACGTGCCGCGGTGCTGCCCACCACCACCGGCGTGATGGAGAAGTCGGTCCTGCGCGTCGCCCGACCCGCCGCGTCCACGTCCGTTCCGTAGTCCAGTTGGACAAGCGGGATGGCCTGCACCTCCGTGGTGCCACCGGAGACGAAGCGCCACTCGGTGTGCGTGGCTGTCGAGTACGGGCTGAACTCGGGCTTGCCCGTGGTCTCGACGACCAGCCGGTACGGCAGTTTCTCCGGCGACAGGTCACCCGCGCCGACCTTCGGCCAGCCGTCGAACCGGGTCAGCTCCCTGTCGCCCTGATAGAAGGTGACGACCTGCGGCATGCTGGCCCCGCCGCTGTGCGCGGCCCCCGCGTCGCCGAACCCCTGGATGTACGCGCTCATGGCGGTCTCACCGCGGAACGGGATCTCGGTGCTGAGCAGGCGCGGCCGGGTGATGGGCCCGAACCAGCGGTCCCGCTGGACGCTGCCCGGACGGTAGGCGATCGCCTCCGTGTTCGACCGCGCCCAGTCGGCGACGTCGGCGTACTGCATCCACCTGACGCCGTCACCGGCGGAGACCCAGTCGGTCCGTGGCCCCGGTGCGACCGGCTCGAACGGGAACGAGCGGGCCGCCGCGTACTCGTAGGGCGGGAAGTCCATCCGCGTCTCGCTGGACTGCTTTCCCGGCGGCGGGGCGAAGGTCAGGTCGATCCGGGCGAGGTCGCGGGGGCCGGTCCGGGCGGACGGGTCCCTGGGCACCCCGCCACGGTGGTAGTCCACCAGGTCGTACAGGTATTTCGGTGCGGGGTGGGCCGTCACGGCCAGCCGTACCGTGTGGCGCCCGGCGACGGCGATCTTCTGGATCAACGCCTCGCCCTCGTCCATGCTCACCGAGGCGACCGCGATCGGGCCGGTCGTCACGGCGTCGGGGTTGCCGTACCAGTCGCTCCGGCGGCCCTCGCGGTCGTTGACCACGACAAGCATCGCCGCACCGGCCG
This sequence comes from Micromonospora sp. NPDC049101, assembly GCF_040648675.1. NCBI lineage: Bacteria > Bacillati > Actinomycetota > Actinomycetes > Micromonosporales > Micromonosporaceae > Micromonospora > Micromonospora sp. NPDC049101. The sequence continues at coordinate 57,521 of NZ_JBEZED010000005.1, forward strand.
CGTGTGCCGACGCCGCCTGGTCCGTGGGGGGCACCGAGTCGTTGGCGTGTACGACCACGGCCCTGCCACGGACGGACCGGCCGGCGTAGTCGCTCGTCGCGCCGTTGCCCGCGAAGACGGCGTCGAGGCGGGCGGTGCCGTCGGCCAGTGGCCGTGCACCGGGCTGCACGAGGGGATCGCTGACGCGTCGGCCGCCGTAGCTGAGCTCCAACGGCGTCTGCACGGCGCGAATCCTGGTGGTGAGGACGAAGCTGCCCCTCGTCACCCGTTCCTTGCTCGGCAGGGCCCACAGGCTGTCGTAGGTCGCACCCGGCCAGAAGGTCTCGCGCAGGGCGGCCCAGTCGGTGGGCGTCGGCTCCGGCGAGGTGAAGGAACGGTAGACGTCGATCCTGGTGTTGGTGACGGCGGTCGGCTGGGCGGTCGCCACCTTCACCTGGCGTGCCCGCGAGGCGTCGAGCTCCACGACCCGGTCGGTCGACAGGTCGACCTCGGGAACCGTCAACATCGCCAGCCCGAGAGAGCGGGGCCCGTTGCGGCCCTGCACGTCGGCGGCGGCGACGACGGTGTAGGAGCCGGGAGCCCAGCGGCTGGTCAGCTTGCCGTCCGGCACCCACACGAAGGTGGAGCCCTCGTCGGCGCTGACGATCTCGACCTCACCGCTCATGGGTCGGCCGGCGCGGTCCTTCAGGTGGATGGTGAGGTCGTACTTCTTCGCCTCGACGACGACCCCCACGGCCGTGTGGACCTCGCCGGTCGCGGAGCGGGCCGTGACCTGCGCGGAGTACCGGCCCGGCGGGAGACCCCCCGGGTTCACCACGACGTCGACTGTCGAGGTGCCGTTCGCCGGCACCGTCACGCGGTCGGTGGCCGCGGTGAACGCCTGCGCGGGGGAGGTGCCACCGTCGACGGAGAGTGCCAACGGGACCGGGTCGGCAGTGGTGTTGGTGTAGGTGATCTTCCGCGTGATCGGCCGCTGTGGCGTGCCGGAGGACGACCTGACCAGCCCGGCGTCCACCGAGCCGGTCGCGATGACCTGGTCCTGGTGGTAGGCGCCGGCCACGTTCAGCCGGCCACTGCCCGCCTGGTAGGCGTCGTAGTCGGGCGTGCGCACGCTGGTGCTCATCAGCGCGTCCTTGATCTGCTGCCCACTCCACGTCGGGTGTTTCTGGACCAGCAGGGCTGCCGCCCCGGCGACGTGCGGCGCCGCCATGGAGGTGCCGCTGTCGGTCTGGTAGTAGCCCTCGCCCCAGGGGATGTGCTGCGAGCGCGCCGCCAACACGTCCACCCCGGGAGCGGTCAGGTCGGGCTTCAGAGCCTCGTCGATCATCCGCGGCCCGGCACTGGAGAAGTCGGCCAAGTGGTCGGAGCCGTCCACCGCGCCGATGGTGAGTGCGGCGTCCGCGGTGGCCGGTGCCCCGAGGGTGTACGGGTCGGGACCGCTGTTGCCGGCGGCGACGACGAAGAGTGCGCCGGTCTCGGCGGTCAGCTGGTTCACGGACTGGCTCAGTGGGTCGTCCTGGGTGTGCCACGCGCTCACACCGAGGCTCATGTTGACCACCTTGGCGCGTTCGGTGCGCGTCGCCCACTCCATCCCCGCGATGATCCCGGAGATGGACCCGCTGCCGTTCTGGTCGAGGACCTTGCCCACCACCAGGTCGGCGTCGGGAGCGACGCCGCGTTCCTTCCCGCCGGAGGCGGCACCGGTGCCGGCGACGGTGGAGGCGGTGTGGGTGCCGTGCCCGTTGCGGTCGATCACGTCCTGGCCGGGGATGAAACTGCGGGACGCGACCACCCGGTTCACGAGATCCGGGTGGGTCGTGTCCACCCCGCTGTCCAGGACGGCGACCCGGACACCGCGGCCGGTGCCTCCCGCGGCCCAGGCGGCGGGCGCGCCGACCTGCGCGGTGGTGTCGGCGAGGGACGCGTTGGCCTTGCCGTCGAGCCAGACCTTGTCGACCCCGGCGGTGAAGGTCGGCGTGGACGGGGCGGCACCGCGGCTGGTTGGTGCCGGGCCGCTGGTGAGGGCCGACCAGAAGTCGGCGGCCGTGGACCGGTTGGTGCGGATCGCCTCGCCCCGGACGGACGGAAGCTCCAGTGTGGTCCGCGCGCCCGGCAGCGTGGTGCCGGTCCGCAGCGTCGCCGAGCCCGTCGTGCGGGTGACGATCAGGGGGAGTTCGCTGGTCCGCGCGTCGTCGTAGCCCTGGGCGATCAACCGGGTGACGTCGAACAGTTGCTTGTCGAGTCGACCGGTCGCCAGGTAGGGCATGGCCTCGTCGGGATACACGTAGGTGTCGCCGCGCTCGGTGGCGACGCGCACCGGGCCGGTGGCACCCGGGGCGCGTGTGACGTCCACCGCGGGGGCCGCGCCGTCGACGCCCGGGGTCACCGTCACCCGGTCGCCGGTGATCAGCGTGACGGTGACGGGTGCGGGCGGCGTGTTGCCGGTCGCGGCGGGTGGCGTCGGAGGGGGTGGGGACGGTGGGGCACCGTGGGCGGTCGTCGGGGTCAGAAGAGCGGCGACGAGGGTGACGCCGACCGCTGTTGCCGCAGATCTTCGGGTGAGAGAGAGCCGCACATCGCCTCCAGGGTTGACCATGCGCGAATCCGATCACCTCCGGAGATTCATGTAAAGATCATCATCTTTGCCGGCAGGTTGCGGCCACGTTGCGTGCGATCCGGGGTGCTCCGGACGATCTCGGTCCCTGGTTCGGCGTGGACCGACGTGCCCAGGTTGCGTCCTTCGGCGAGGATGGGCACATGTCTTCTTTCGGTAAGTGGTGGGGCCGGCTGAGCACGGTCCTCGGTGCGGCCGTACTGGCGGTCTTCGTGCCCGTCGCGGCGTGGGCGTCCACGGGCACCGGCGAGGTGGTGGTGGAGGCCGCGCGGCGGCGGTCCCGTGGCGGCGGCGGCTTCGGCATCCTCAGCCTGCTCTGCTGCCTGGTGGTGGTCGGGGTCATCGTGTTCCTGGTGCTGCGTCTGACCCGCAATCGTCGGAACCGCCCGCCGCGCTGAGCAGCGGGTCGTCCCCATCGGTCGGTCGACGGCGGCGGGCCGTCGGCCGACCGCCGGGGTCACGCCGCCAGTGCGGCGTTGGCCTGGGAGAGGAAACGCGAGGTGGCCGCCCGGGTGCCGGCCCGCTTGACGCGGATGCTCTCCGCGGCGGCGACCAGCAGGGTACGCACCCTGGCGTGCCCCGTCGACGGTGGTGCCGGCGCCGGCCCGAGCTGGTCGGCGAGGCTGGCGCCGAACGCGGCGGCGCGCTGCTGAGCAGGGTCGGTGATGCTGCCCTCGGTGTAGCGGCGGACGGCGAGGCTGGGGTTCAGCCCGCGTTCGTGGCCGAGGACGGTGCCGGCCTCTCCGTTCGTGGTCAAGAAGTTGATCACGTCGGTGACGGTGTCCGGGTGGCGGGTGCCCCGGAACGCGGCCCAGTACATCGACGCGCGTGCCCACTGCGCACCCGGCGGTCCGGGGAGGCCGACGACACCCAGCTCGGCCTTGGTGAGCCGCTGCAACTCGGGTAGTTGATGCGACCAGGCGAACGACGCGGCGGTCATCCCGGTCACCACCAGTTGCCGGTTCAGCTCCCTGCTGTCGGTCTGCTCGACAAGCGCGGCACCCGGTGTGGCCCGCGCGGTGCGAGCCCGCTGCCACAGCTCGAACCACGCGATCAGCTCGTCCGCGCCGAAACCGAGCTGGTTGCCCCGGTAGAATTCGCCACCCTGCGACCGCAGCCACAGCCAGAGCGCCCGGTGGTCACCTGACGCGTCCACGGTGCCGGCCACCTGACCTTCGCTGGTCTCGGTGACCTGCTCCGCCCAGGCGATGTAGTCGGCCCAGGTCATTCCGGCCCGCGGCTCCGGCACCTTCAGATCCCGCAGCAGGTCCCGGTTGAAGACCACGGCGGCGTGGGTCTGCCCGCCGGCCACCGCCATCGTCCGCCCCTGGACCGTGCCGGAGCGGATCAGGCCCTCCGGCAGGCTCCGCAGATCGAGGTGGTGGTCGGCGACCCGGTCGGTGAGGTCGAGGATGATCTGGCGTTGGGCGTACTCGGTCAACACCGCGTCGTCGATCTGGATCAGGTCCGGTACGTTCCCGCCGGCCGCCTGGGTGGCCAGCCGCTCGTAGTAGCCGTCGGCGCCCTGCCAGGTGACCCGGAAGGTGACCCGGGGGTTGCGATCCGAGTAGAGCCGCAGCACCTTCTCGGTGAGCTCGGCCCGCTTGGTCCCGCCCCACCAGAAGACCGACAGCTCGACCGGCCCGTCCTGGGTCGACGTGTCGGCCCCGTCGCTGCAACCGGCCAGCCCGGCGGAGGTGAGCAGCGGTGCACCGAGCAGCGCGGTGAGCAGTCGGCGCCGGCCCGGGTCGGCGCCGAGGCGGTCGATCGGGGATGGAACAACGGGCACGGGGGTCTCCTGGACCTGCGGGAGTACGGCGGCACCATTCACGCAGGGAGCGCACGAAGGTGTCAACGTCCGTCCGGTCAGCCCCCGGCGCGGGTGGTCGAATCAGGCCCCCCGATGTCGCGTGGTGTACTAGGGCGCGTGGAACTTCTGCACTCGGGCAAGGTTCGGGACGTCTACGCCGACGGCGACGACCTGATCCTGGTCGCCTCGGACCGCATCTCGATCTACGACGTGGCGCTGCCGACGCCGATCCCGGACAAGGGTCGCCTGCTCACCGCACTCTCGCTGTGGTGGTTCGAGCAGCTCGCCGACCTGGTGCCGAACCACGTCATCTCGGCCACCGACGTGCCCGCCGAGTTCGCCGGGCGGGCGATCCGCTGCCAGCGGCTGGACATGCTCCCGGTCGAGTGCGTCGCCCGCGGCTACCTGACCGGCGGTGGCCTGCGGGAGTACGAGCGGACCGGTGCCGTCTCCGGCGTGGCACTGCCCCGCGGGCTCGGTGAGGCGTCGATCCTGCCCGAGCCGATCTTCACGCCGTCGAGCAAGGCGCCGATGGGTGAACACGACGAACCCATCACGTACGACCAGGTGGTGGACAAGGTGGGCCAGGCAACCGCGGAACGACTGCGGCAGATCACCATCGACGTCTACCGGCGCGGGGCCGAGTTGGCCGCCGACCGGGGCATCCTGATCGCCGACACCAAGATCGAGCTGGGTTGGGCGCCGGACGGCACCCTGGTCCTCGCCGACGAGCTGCTGACCTCCGACTCGTCGCGGTTCTGGCCGGCCGAGTCGTACCAGCCGGGCCGCGTGCAGTTCTCCTACGACAAGCAGTACGTGCGGGACTGGGCCACCGGCGGCGGCTGGAACAAGCAGGCGCCGGCGCCGGACGTGCCGGACGAGGTGGTCGAGGCGACCCGTGCCCGCTACGTCGAGGTGTACGAGAAGCTGACCGGCAACCGCTGGGAGTGACCCGCCGGGCCGGCCATCACTCCACCCAGTCCAGGGTGCGCCGCACGGCCTTGCGCCACTGGCCCAGCTCCTGCTCGCGCAGCTCCGGGGCCATCGCCGGCTCCCACTGCGCGTCGGAGCGCCACTGCGCCCGCAGGGTGGCCAGATCCGGCCAGAAACCGACCGCCAGACCGGCCGCGTACGCGGCGCCCAGGCAGGTGGTCTCGGTGATCCGGGACCGGATCACCGGCACGTCGAGCACGTCCGCGAGGAACTGCATGAGCAGCCCGTTGGCGGTCATCCCACCGTCCACCCGGAGGCGGCGCAGCGCCACGTCGGAGTCGGCGTCCATCGCGTCGACCACCTCGCGGGTCTGCCACGCCGACGCCTCCAGCACCGCCCGCGCCAGGTGCCCCTTGGTGACGTAGCCGGTCAGGCCGGCGATCACACCACGCGCGTCGCTGCGCCAGTGCGGGGCGAACAGCCCGGAGAACGCCGGCACGATGTAACAGCCGCCGTTGTCGTCCACGGTGCGGGCCAGCTCCTCCACCTCCGCGGCCGTGGAGATCAGCCCGAGGTTGTCCCGCAGCCACTGCACCAGCGAGCCGGTGACCGCGATCGCGCCCTCCAGGGCGTACGCCGGGGGTTGGTCCTTGATCCGGTAGGCGACCGTGGTGAGTAGGCCGTGCGTGGACGGGACCGGGCTGGCCCCGGTGTTGAGCAGCAGGAAGCTGCCGGTGCCGTAGGTGCACTTCGCCTCACCCGGCTGGAAGCAGGTCTGCCCGAACAGGGCGGCCTGCTGGTCACCGAGCGCGCTGGCCACCGGCACCCCGGCGAGCACCCCGGTGGCGTGGCCGTACACCTCGGCGGAGCAGCGGATCTCCGGCAGCATCGCCGCCGGGACGCCCATCGCGTCCAGCAGGTCCGGTGCCCAGTCCAGGGTGGTGAGGTCCATCAGCATGGTCCGGCTGGCGTTCGTCACGTCGGTGACGTGCGCGCCGGTCAGCTTCCAGATCAGCCAGCTGTCCATGGTGCCGAAGAGCACCTCGCCGCGCTCCGCACGCTCGCGCAGGCCGTCGACCTCGTCGAGCAGCCAGCGCAGCTTCGGCCCGGCGAAGTAGGTGGCCAGCGGCAGGCCGGTGCGGGCCCGGAACCGCTCCTCGCCGTACGCCGAGGCCAGCTCGCGCAGCAGCGGCCCGGTCCGGGTGTCCTGCCAGACGATGGCGTTGGCCACCGGGCGGCCGGTGGCCCGGTCCCAGACGACAGTGGTCTCCCGCTGGTTGGTGATGCCGACGGCGGCCAGCCCGGTCGCGTCGGTGCCGGCGGCTCGCAGGGCCTCGGCGACCACCTGCTGGACGTTGTCCCAGATCTCCTCGGCGTCGTGCTCCACCCAGCCGGGGCGGGGGAAGATCTGCCGGTGTTCGCGCTGGGCCACGGCGACGATCTCCCCGGCCCGGTCGAAGACGATGCACCGCGAGGAGGTGGTGCCCTGGTCGATGGCGGCGACGTACTCGGGGGTCACCGCAGCACCGTACCCGGACCGGCGGCGCGGTGCGACGGTCGTCACGGCCAGTCTCGGCCCGCCACCCTTCACCGTCGGCCGCTTCGCCTACGATGTGCGAACGTGCGCGACATCGCCGTTTTCAGTGGAACCGCCCATCCCGACCTCGCTGCCGAGATCTGTGCCCACCTCGGGGTGCCGCTGCACCCGGTGCGGGTTTCCCGATTCGCGAACGACTGTCTGGAAGTGCAGTTGCAGGCCAACTGCCGGGAGCGCGACGTCTTCCTGATCCAGCCGCTGGTGCCGCCCGTCCAGGAAAACCTGGTCGAGTTGCTGTTGATGATCGACGCCGCCCGGGGCGCGTCCGCCGGCCGGATCACCGTGGTGTTGCCGCACTACGCGTACGCCCGTTCCGACAAGAAGGACGCGCCGCGGATCTCGATCGGCGCTCGGCTCGTCGCCGATCTGCTCACGTCGGCCGGGGCGGACCGGGTGCTGGCGATGACGCTGCACTCGCCGCAGGTGCACGGCTTCTTCAGCGTTCCCGTGGACCACCTGCACGCGTTGCGTGAGCTGGCCACCCACTTCCGGCGCTACGACCTGAGCGACACCGTGGTGGTCTCACCCGACCTGGGTAACGCCAAGGAGGCGGCGGCCTTCGCCCGGCTGCTCGGCACGCCGGTCGCGGCCGGTGCGAAGCAGCGGTTCAGTGACGACCTGGTCAAGATCAGTGCGGTGATCGGCGACGTGACCGACCGGGACGTCATCGTGCTGGACGACGAGATCGCCAAGGGCAGCACGGTTGTCGAGTTGATGGAGCACCTGCGCGGCCTGAAGGTCCGCTCGATCCGGCTCGCCTGCACGCACGGGCTCTTCTCCGGCGACGCGTTGCAGCGGCTCAGCGACCAGGACGGCGTCCTGGAGATCGTCTGCACCAACACGGTGCCCATCCCGGCCGCGAAGCGGGTCCCCGCGCTGGAGGTGCTGTCGGTGGCCCCCGCGCTGGCCGAGGCGATGCGCCGAATCCACAACGGAGAATCCGTCTCCGCCCTCTTCGGCTGACCTGCGTCGGCCGGTCGGCGTGGCGCCGGGCGTCACGGGCTGTTGAGCGTGATGCCTGTGCGGCATCATGATGACTCACCGGCATCACGCTGAAAGCAGCGATGCCCTGGGCGGTGACTTCAGGCCCTGAGGCCTGTGGTGATGCGGACTGTGGTGCCGGCGGTGCTGGTGACGACCTCCATCGCGTCGGTCAGCTCGCGGGCCAGCCACAGGCCCCAGCCGCCGGCGGTGTCCGGGGTGGGCCGACTGCGGTCGCCCAGCCGCTGCGGGCTGATCCCGTGCCCGTGGTCGGCGACCTCGCACACCAGCAGGTCCGGCTCGTGCCAGAGCCGTAGCCACCCCTGGCCGCCGCCGTGCCGCACCGCGTTGGTGATCAATTCGTTGATCGCGAGCACGAAATCGTCGAGCCGTTGGCCGGTGAGCCCGGAGGCATACGCACAGGAGGTGACCGAGTGTCGAATCTCGGTCACCTGGGCCTGGTCGAAGGCATCGGCGATCAGGAGGGCAGGTTCGATGGGCACAACCGTACGCGGTGCGTGCGGATCTGCATTCGTCATGGCCCCGTCCCGGCGGCGGATCTCGGAGTATTTCGCGGCTTTTCCACCGTACGTCAGGGTTTCCCGAACCGCACTCGCTGCTCGCCGCGCCACTTGCCGCGTGTGGCATCGTGACCGCCATGCCGTCGCCGGGTGGGTTCGAGGTGCCGCTGTGGCGTGCGCTCGCGGTGTTCCGGATGGCGTCCCTGGCGTACGTCTGCGTGCTCGCGGTACGCGACGCCGACCGGTACGCCCACCCGTACGCCGTCGCCGCCCTGGTCCTTGTGATGATCATCTGGACCGGGGCGACCGCGATCGGGTACGCGCGGCCGGCCTGGCGGCGCTGGCCGCTGCTGCTGGCCGATCTCGGGGTGGTGTTGGCCATCGTGCTGGCCACCCCGTGGGTGGTCGGGCGGACGGCGCTCACCCACGGCGTACCCACCATGGGGGTCGCCTGGATGGCCGGCCCGGTGCTGGCCTGGGCCGTCTCCGGCGGCCGGCGGCGGGGCACTGTCGCGGCGCTGCTCGTCGCCGGCGCGGACCTGGCCACCCGGGAACGGATCGGCCAGTCGTCGTTCACCGGGGTGATCCTCATGCTGCTCGCCGGAGTGGTGGTCGGGCACGTGGCCCGGCTCGCGGCGGGCGCCGAGGAGCGACTGCAACGCGCGGTGGAGCTGGAGGCCGCCACCCGGGAACGGGAGCGACTGGCCCGCACCATCCACGACTCGGTGCTCCAGGTGCTGGCGCTGGTGCAGCGGCGTGGTGCTGACCTGCCCGGCGAGGCTGGCGAGCTGGCCCGGCTGGCCGGCGAGCAGGAGGCCGCGTTGCGGGCGCTGATCGCCGGTGGCGGCCCGGTCGTCGCCAGCCTCCCGGCCGGCCCCGAGGCGGTGGACCTGCGAACCCTGCTCAGCCGGTACGCGTCGTCGGCGGTGGCGCTCTCCGCCCCGGCCACCCCGGTCCCGCTGCCGCGCCGGGTGGCCGGAGAGTTGGCCGCCGCGACCGGCGCGGCCCTGGACAACGTGGGCCGCCACGCCGGTGGGCGGGCCTGGGTGCTGATCGAGGACGAGGGGGCGACGGTGACCGTGTCGATCCGTGACGAGGGGCCGGGCATCCCGGACGGTCGGCTGGCCGAGGCCGCCGCTCAGGGCCGGCTCGGCGTGACCCAGTCCATCCGGGGGCGGGTGTCCGACCTGGGCGGGACCGTTCGGATCGTGTCCGCCCCCGACGCCGGCACCGAGATCGAGCTGACCGTGCCGAGGGCAGTGCGGTGAACCAGACCCGGGTCATGGTCGTCGACGACCATCCGATGTGGCGGGAGGGGGTCGCCCGCGACCTGACCGAGGCCGGATTCCTGGTGGTGGCGACGAGCGGCGAGGGGCGACAGGCCATCCGGGTGGCCGCCGCCGCCCGGCCCGACGTCGTCGTCCTGGACCTGCAACTGCCGGACATCTCCGGCGTCGAGGTGATCCTGGGGCTGCGCGCGGCACTGCCCGACGTGCGGGTGTTGATGCTCAGCGCCAGTGGCGAACAGCAGAGCGTGCTGGACGCGGTCAAGGCCGGTGCCACCGGATACCTGGTGAAGTCGACAGCGCCCGCGGAGTTCCTCGACGCGGTCCGCCGCACCGCGGCCGGCAACGCGGTCTTCACCCCCGGCCTCGCCGGGCTCGTCCTCGGCGAGTACCGGCGGCTGGCCGCCGGGCCGGGGCAGGGCACCGACCCGGCCGGCGGCGCGGAGCCCGCGACGCCCCGGCTCACCGACCGGGAGACCGAGGTGCTGCGGTTGGTGGCGAAGGGGATGTCGTACAAGCAGATCGCCCAGCGGCTCGGGCTGTCGCACCGCACCGTGCAGAACCACGTGCAGAACACCCTGGGCAAGCTGCAACTGCACAATCGGGTCGAGCTGACCCGCTATGCCATCGAGCGCGGCCTGGACGCCTGAGAGGTCAGACCGAGCGCGGCGGCTCCGTCTCGTGGATGGCCAACTCCTCGGCGGTCGCCCCGCCGCCCGCGGAACCTGCGTCGTACGCCACCGAGTCGGTCTCCTGGTCGGTGTGCGCCCCCTCGTCCGGCTCCACCAGCCGACCCACCGTGGCATCGGCCACCGTGCCGAGCTGACCGTGGTCGTAGAGGGAGACCGGCGAGTTCGGGTCCGAGGTGGGCCCCGGGTCCATCACGTCGGCGTCCAGCTGGGCCTCCGCGGCGGCTTCCAGATTGTCCGCCTCGAAGGCGATCTTCGGGTCGATCGTTCCGGCCAGCGGGTCGTCCGCCGGGCGCTCGTAGACCTCGCGGTCGAGCTTGTAGTCCAACGACTCACCGTCGAGCTGCTCCTCGGCGGTCGTCCCGAACCGGTCCACCGCCACCGGCGTGCGGTCGCCGGGGAGCTGGGCCGGGTCCGGGCCGTCCGCCTCGCGCCCGGTGAGGACGTCGTCGTTGGCGGTCGAGTCGTCATCGGCGGTGTCGGGCAGACCTTGCGCCTCGGTGTCGGACACGGGGGTCGGGTACTCGTTGTCGCGCATGTCTGATCACTACCCGCTGCCCTCCCGCCGTAACCGGGGCACCGCCGGCTCGAAACCGGCACCGACGGCGAAACGCCCCGTCAGCCGAGAGCCTCGGCCTCGTCGTCCGGGTGCAGGACGCACCAGACGACCTTGCCGTCCGGTAGGGCGCTGCTGCCCCAGCGACGGGCCACCGTGTCGATCAGCAGCAGGCCCCGGCCGCCCACCCGGGTCGGCGGTGACAACCCGGCGAACGTCGGCCGACGCGAGGAGTGGTCGCGGACCGCCAGGTGCAGGGCGCCGTCCTGGGCGGCCAGCCGCACGGTCATCGGGGTCCGGGCATGCGCCACCACGTTGTTGACCATCTCGGTGATCGCGATGCCCGCCGGGTCGACGAGTGTCGGCACGCCCCAGGTGCGGCAACCGGTGGTGACCAGCTCGCGGGCCTCCCGGGCGGCCACCACTGTCGCGGCCAGTTCGGCGCTGAGCACCCCGGCCAGCGGCACCGCCGCGACCGCGGCCAGCGCGCCGTCCAGGGTCGGCCAGGCCGGCACGCCGGCCGTCGTGCTCGACCAGGCCGACACGCCGGTCAGCACGGTGGCCGTCTGGTCGGGCCGGTCGACGCTCGGGTCACACAGCAGCAGATCCGCGGCCGGCCAGTCGGCGACCTCCCGCCGAACCTCGGCGAAGACATCCCAGGCCCGCGGCTCGCTGACCCGCAGTCCGGTCACGTCGACCACCACCTGGCCCGGACGGTCCCAGAGACGGGCGAGCAGCGCGCCGCGTACCGTCTCGGCCCCGGCGACGTCGAGCGTGCCCGTCAGCCGGACCACCGCCGACGAGTCGTCGATGTTCACCAGACAGCTCGACATGATCGTCCCAGTGTGCGCGTCGGTGACGGTTCGCGCATTCGGGCGGTCGATGCCGGTCATCAGCGGACCAACCGGGAACGGCGGTTGATCGCCGCCATCGTGCCGACCGCGGTGCCGGCGGCGGCCAGGCCGAACGCGGCAGTCATCCGCACCAACTGGCGCCGCCGACCGTGCCAGCCGCCGTCCCGTTGGGCCTGTGCGTCGGCGTGGAAGACGTTGCCGCTGCTGTCCACCCGCGCCCCCGGGCCGAACTGGGTGCGCTGGGCGTACCAGCCGAGGGTGCGCTCCACCAGCGCGGGCGCCAGCCGCCACTGGAGGCCGAGCAGGCGGGCCGCCCCGCCGGCGTACGCCTCGCGGCGGGGCCGGCGCAGCAGCCGCACGATGGTCTCGGCGACCACCTCCGGCGGATAGATCGGGGGTGGCGGCACCAGTTCGCGGCCGGTGTGGTTGGCCGCGTGCCGGAAGAACGGGGTGTCGATGGTGGCCGGCAGCACGGTGCAGACGGAGATCTGACCGCGGCCGGTGACCCGCAGCTCCTGTCGGACCGTGTCGGCCAGCCCGCGGATGCCGTGCTTGGTGGCGTTGTACGCCGACTGGTACGGCATGGCCACCTCGGCCAGCACCGAAGCGTTGTTGACGAGCACCCCGCCGCCGGCCGCGCTCAGGTACGGCAGTGCGGCCTTGATGCCGTGCACCGCGCCGAGCAGGTTGACCTCCAGCACCCGGCGGAACTCGGCGACCGGTATCTCGTCGAACAGACCCACCGCGCTCACCGCCGCGTTGTTCACCCAGGCGTCGATCCGGCCGAACTCGGCCGCCGCCCGATCGGCCAGCCGTCGCACCGACTCCAGGTCGGTCACGTCGGTCGGCACGACAAGCGCCTGACCGCCCAACTCGACGCAGCGCAGCGCGACCTGTCGGAGGGCCGCCTCGCTGCGGGCGGCCAGCACGACGGCCGCACCGCGGCGGGCCAACGCGTACGCGGTCGCCGTGCCGATCCCGCTGGACGCGCCAGTGATCACCACGGTCGAATCGTCGAGGCTGCGGGTCAGCGGCATTCCTCAGCGGTACCCCCACCCGGGCCTGGTCATGCAACGTACCCATTGTCGATCTTCGCAACCCGGCGGGCACGTGGCCACTGTGATTGTCGTGGCGCAAGCGTCGGTGGCACTCGCGGGGACTGTTCCCGATCTGCCAGGTTTCGACTCCGGCTCCCGAGGTTAATGGGACGCTCTGAAACGGGAGGACCACCGCCGAGGAAAGATCGCAGGGAGGTGACCCATGCGCGTCGGCCTCGTCTGCGCGCACGCCAGCTCGTACCGCCACGCCGACGGCCCACCGGTCGGCACCCGCCAGCACATCGCACGGGTCGCCGCCGAGTTGGCCGAGCGAGGCCATGACGTCCGGCTCTACGAGCGCCGGGACGCCCCAGGGCTGCCGGCGATCGCCGACATCGACGGCTACCAGGTGCACCAGGTGCCGGCCGGCCCGCCCAACCCGCTACCCACCGCCGAGCTCATCCCGCACGTGACCGAGTTCGGCCGCTGGCTGGCCGAGGATTGGTCCGGCGCCTGGCGGCCCGAGGTGGTGCACGGGCACTACTGGGTCGGTGGCCTGGCCGCCGCGCACGCCGTCCGGGAGACCGACATCCCGGTGGTGCAGACGTTCCACTCGCTCGGCGTCGAGCAGCTACGCCACCTGGGCGGCCACTACGGCGGGCCGGGGGAGCGGATCACGCTGGAACGCGCGCTGACCCGCGCGGTCGACATCGCCGTCGCCCAGTCGAACGACGAGGTCGACGAGTTGACCCGGATGGGTCTGCAACGCAGCTCGGTCGCGTTGGTGCCGGCCGGGGTGGACATCGAGCAGTTCCAACCCGACGGGGAGGCGGCACCGCGCGAGCAGCGGGCCCGGATCCTGTCGGTCGGCTCGCTCGCCGCCGGGCACGGCCAGGAGGACCTGATCCGGGCCATGCGACTGGTCGGTGACGCCGAACTGGTGATCGCCGGTGGCCCGCCGGCCGACCAACTGGCCAACCACGCCGAGGCACGACGGCTGCGCGAGCTGGCCGAGCAGGTCGGCGTCGTCGACCAGGTACGCCTCGTCGGCGCGGTGCCGCACGACCAGATGGCCACCTGGTACCGCTCGGCGGACGTGGTCGCCTGCACGCCGCACTACTCCTCCGCCGGGCGGGTCTCGCTGGAGGCGATGGCCTGCGGTGTGCCGGTGATCGGCTACGCGATGGGTGGGCTGGCGGACGCCGTCGTCGACGAGGTCACCGGCCGCCTGGTGCCCCCCGGCGACGTACGGGCGCTCGGCGTCTCGCTGCGCCGGCTGCTCGCCGACAACGCCGGCCGGTTCGCGTACGGGCACGCCGCGGTGGACCGGGTGCGCAGCAGCTACACGTGGGAGCGCACCGCCGGCGCGTTGGAGCGCCTCTACGAGCGGGTGGTGAGTCGCCGCAAGCCGGTCGAGGCCTGAGCGGGCCGTTCGGGCGGCCCGGTGTCTGCGCCGGACCGCCCGACGACGACCACGGCCTGGTCGCGACGGTGCGCCAGCGCGCGCTGCTGCTGTGGCTCGGCGTAGCGGGTCAGCCCGATCACCGCGGCCAGGGTGACCAGGAAACCAGCCGCGGCCAACCACTCCCGCCCCGGCCAGATCTTGTCGTTGAGCAGCAGCAGACCGACGATCGCGGCCGGCACCGCGCCGGCGGCGTCCATCGCGGCGACCGCGGCGGTCGTCGAACCGCGCTGCATGGCCAGCCCGAGCAGGAGCTGACCGACGATCGAGTGGGCGATCAGCAGGTAGAACAGCGGGTGGGAGAGGAACGCCTCGGCGGACGACGCGGACGCCAGTGGCCGGGCGGCGACCGCCGCGGAGCTGAACGCCAACCCGGCCAGCGAGCCGAGGGCCACCGAGCCGGGTGCACCGTGCAGCCGGACGGCGAAGACCCCGAGCACCGCGATGACACCGAGCGCCACCAGCAGGGCGATCGAGCCAGCGGTGCCGAGCTGCTTCGACGGCGCCGGGCGGGCGGCCAGCACCAGGGCGGTGATCCCGGCGAAGAGCAGGGCCAACAGCACCACCTCCGCCACCGGCAGCCGCCACTTGAGCACCAGCACGCCGAGGATGGCGGTCACCCCGAGCCCGGCCGCGACGCTCGCCTGCACCAGGAACAGCGGCAGGTCCCGTCGGGCCAGGAAGGCGAGCACGAACCCGCCGATCTGGCAGCCCAGGCCGACCAGGTACGTCCGGTGCCCGGCGAGACGCAGCAGCAGGCCCGGGTCGAAGGTGTGGTGGACCGTGGTGCGGGCCGCGGCCACCGACTGGAGCAGGTTGGCGAAGCCGTACGCGACGATCATCGCCGCGAGGAAGCACCAACCGGAGGAGACCACCTGGCGAGGATAGAGGTTGGCGACGGTCAGCGCTCGGCTGGACGATCGAGCCGGGTGAGGATGTCGGTGTGCAGCACACCGTTGGTGGCCACCACGCTGCTCTCGGTGCCCGGCGTGCCGGTCGGGGCCGGCCGACCGGACAGATCCGTGGCCGTGCCACCCGCCTCGGTGATGATCGGCACCAGCGCCGCCACGTCCCACAGTGACAGCTCCGGCTCCACCATCACCTCCAGTGCGCCCTCGGCCAGCAGCATGTAGCCGTAGAAGTCGCCGTACGCCCGGCTGCGCCAGGTGGCCCGCATCAGGTCGAGCATCGCGTCGAGCCGACCGGCGCGCTCCCACCCCTCCAGCGACGAGTAGCAGAGGCTGGCGTCCGCGAGGTCGCGCACCGCGGACACCCCGATCCGCGCGCCGGTGGCGGGGCCGGGACCGGCGTACGCGCCCGCGCCCGCGCTCGCCCACCAGCGCCGGCCCAGCGCCGGTGCGGACACCACACCGACCGCCGGCAGGTCACCGTCGTAGAGCGCGATCAGGGTGGCCCAGACCGGCACGCCACGGACGAAGTTCTTGGTGCCGTCGATCGGGTCGATGATCCAGCGGCGGCCGTCCGGGTCGCTGGCCGGCTGTGCGCCGTACTCCTCGCCGAGCAGCCCGTCGGTCGGCCGGTGCTCGGCCAGCAGGGCGCGGATCTCCCGCTCGACGGCGGTGTCCGCGTCCGAGACGGGGGTCAGGTCGGGCTTCGCCTCCACCCGTAGGTCGAGCGCGCGGAACCGGGCCGTGGAGATGGCATCGGCCCGGTCGGCGAGCAGGTGGGCGAGGGCGAGGTCGTCGGCGTACCCGGTCATGCCGGCAACCTAGCCGACGCCCGCCGGGTCACTCGTCGGGCCCGCGCCGGTCACCCTCGCCGGGCCCCCGCTGGTCACTCTCGCCGCGCGAGTCGCCCTCGCCGGCCCGGGAGGCGAGCAACCGGCGGTACGAGGCCAGCCGGCGCGGGTCGGCCTTGCCGGCGGCCACCCAGGCGTCCAGCCCGCAGGCGGCCTCGTCGGCGGTGTGCTGGCAGTTGGGCGGGCAGTCGACGGTGCCCTCGACCAGGTCGGGGAAGCCGTGCAACAGGCTGTCGGCCGAGACGTGCGCCAGCCCGAAACTGCGGATCCCGGGAGTGTCGATGATCCAACCGGGATCGGTGTCGACGCCGGGCACCGGTGGCAGCCGCAGCGCCACCGCGCTGGTGGAGGTGTGCCGGCCACGGCCGATCGCGCTGACCACGCCGACCGCGCGCAGCGCGTCCGGAACGAGGCGGTTGACGAGTGTCGACTTGCCCACCCCGGAGTGCCCGACCAGCACCGACACCTTGCCGCTGAGCAACGCGCGGAGCGCGCCCAGGTCGGCGTCGGGACGGTTGAGCACGTACGGCAGCTCCAGCTCGGTGTAGTAGCCGAGCACCTCCTCCGGCCCGGCCAGGTCGGCCTTGGTGAGGCAGAGCAGCGGCTCGACGTCCGCGTCGTACGCGGCCACCAGGCACCGGTCGATGAACCCGGTGCGCGGCGGCGGGTCGGCCAGCGCGCTGACGATCACCAGTTGGTCGGCGTTGGCCACCACCACCCGTTCCAACCGGCCCTCGGCGGTGGTCTCGTCGTCGTCGGCGGTGCGGCGCAGCACCGAGCGGCGCTCGGCGATCCGGACGATGCGGGCGAGAGCGCCCTCCGCCCCGGACGTGTCCCCGACCAGGCTGACCCGGTCGCCCACCACCACCGACTTGCGGCCCAGCTCACGGGCCCGCATCGCGGTCACCGTGGGCAGCTCGGCCCCCACCACGCCGCGCTCGGCACCGGCGAGCACGCACTGGTAGCGCCCCCGGTCGACGGCGATGACGAAGCCGTCCACCGCGTCGTTGTGCTGCGGGCGGGTGCGCGTACGCGGGCGCGACGACTTCCCGGGCCGGACCCGTACGTCGTCCTCGTCGTACTCCCGCCGTTTGGTCGCCAGGACCTGTCCTCTTCTCGCGTCAGCTCTTAGTGAGCGTCCGGAAACCCCGCAGCGGCTGCGGCTGGACTCCGCCTCGCTCGCCACCGGGTTTCCGGACGCTCACTTTCCGGTCACCATCGCTGACCATAGTGCCGGGAACTCGGGCATGGTCTTGGAGGTACAACCCACGTCGTCGACCTCGATGCCGGGAACGGCGAGCCCGGCCACCGCGGCGGCGTGCGCCATCCGGTGGTCGTGGTAGGTGCGGAACATCCCGCCGCGCAGCGGCCGGGGCCGGATCTCCAGCCCGTCCGGTGCCTCGGTGACGTCCGCCCCGAGCGCGGTGAACTCGCGCGCGAGCGCGGCGAGCCGGTCGGTCTCGTGGCCGCGGATGTGCCCGACGCCGGTGAACACCGACGGCGAGTCGGCAAGCATGGCCAACGCGGTCAGCGCCGGGGTCAGCTCGCTGACGTCGGAGAGGTCGGCGGTCAGGCCGTGCACCACACCGGTGCCGCGCACGGTCAGCCCGGTGGTGGAGAGGGTGACCTCGCCGCCCATCCGCTGCAGCAGCGAGCGGAGCTGCTCGACCGGCTGGGCGCTGCTGTGCGGCCAACCCTGCAGGGTCACCTCGCCACCGGTGACCAGGGCGGCGGCGAAGAACGGCACGGCGCCGGAGAGGTCCGGCTCGATGTCCCAGCCGCGCCCGGTGAGCGGGCCGGGCTCGACGGCCCACACGTCGGGGGTGTTGTCGTCGACCGCCGCGCCGGCGGCCCGCAGCATCCGCACCGTCATCCGCAGGTGCGGCGCGGAGGGCACCGGCGGGCCGACGTGGCGGACCACGACGCCCCGGTCGAAACGCGGGGCGGCCAGCAGCAACGCGGAGACGAACTGGCTGGACACGGACGCGTCGAGCACCACCTCCCCGCCGGTGACCCCACCGGTGCCGAACACGGTCAGCGGCAGGCTGCCGGTGCCGGGGACGTCGATCCGGACGCCCAGCGAGCGCAGTGCGCCGACCAGTGGGCCGAGCGGCCGGGTGCGCGCGTACGGGTCGCCGTCGAAGGTGACCTGCCCGTCGGCCAGGCCCGCCACCGGTGGCACGAAGCGCATCACGGTGCCGGCCAGCCCCACGTCGACGTGGGCGGGGCCGGCGAGCGGGTGCGGCCGGACCAGCCAGCGCTCCTCGTCGCTGATCGACACGTGCGCGCCCATCGCCCGCAGGCCGGCGGCCATCAACTCGGTGTCCCGGGCACGCAGCGGCCGGGCCAGCGTCGACGGCCCGGCGGCCAGCGCGCTGAGCACCAGGGCGCGCGCGGTCATCGATTTGGAACCGGGCAGGCGCAGCGTCGTCGACACCGGGTCGGATGCCGTCGGTGCGGTCCACGGCTGTGGCGGCCGGGTCGCGGTCAGATTCCCCACGGTTACATTCTGCCGCGTCGGCCGGTCGGCGGCGGGAGGCGGTGGTCGTACTCCCGCTTGGCGGGACAGCCGACGGGGCCCCGACGCGTTAGCGTGTGGCCCATGTGCGGCAGGTACGCGACGACTCGGAGCTCCGGCGAGCTGAGCGCGCTGTTCGAGTCGTCCGACGACTCCGACGGCCCGCTCCGACCCGATTACAACGTCGCGCCGACCGACCAGGTGCCGCTGGTCCGGGTCAGCCCCGAGGGGCACCGCAGCCTCTGTCTCGGTCGCTGGGGTCTGCTGCCGCACTGGTCCCGGTCTCCCGCCGGGGCAGCCCGCATGATCAACGCGCGGGCGGAGACGGTGGCCACCAGCCGGGCGTACGCCGGGTCGTTCTCCCGGCGTCGCTGTCTGGTCCCGGCCGACGGCTGGTACGAGTGGGTCCGTCGGCCCGACGGCGGGCGGCAGGCCTACTTCATGACCCCCCGCGACGGCTCGGTGCTCGCGCTGGCCGGCATCTGGTCGGTCTGGGAGTCCGACGCCGAGACCCGGCTCACCTTCAGCGTGCTGACCACCGCGGCGCTCGGCGACCTGGCCGAGGTGCACGACCGGATGCCGGTGCTGCTGCCGCCCGAGCGGTGGTCGTCGTGGCTGGCGCCGACCGACGAGCCGGAGCGGCTGCTCGTGCCGGCGTCGGCGGAGTGGCTCGCCGGTCTGGAGATCCGCCCGGTCGGGGCCGCGGTGGGCGACGTCCGCAATGACGGGCCGCAGTTGACCGCCCGGGTGTCGGTGGCGCCGACGGTGACGCCACAGGAGCTGACCCTGTTCTGAGATCGGCGCACATCGTCGGGCGCCGATTTGCCAGGGTTGCGCGCGATTCGTCTCCCGGCTGTTCAGTCATGTTCCCGGCAGACCCTTGTCCCGGTGTTGTGAAGTGCGATAGAACACAGCGCCGGTAGTGACCGTCGATTCGCACGGGGCGAACGACGTTCACTGATCTTGCCGGTCCCACGGGGGAGGTGGGTGGATGACACGGGCGCGTATGCCTCGCCCGCACGAGGTGGCTGCGGCGCGGCGAGATCCGCGACTGCTGCGGGCCGTGCGGGATCGACGACAGGACGACGCGTGGCGCACCAGAGGCACCTGTCAGAGCGTCGATCCGGAGACGTTCTTTCCGGCACCGAACGAGCCGGCGGACGCCGCCGTCGCGCTGTGCCGCAGTTGCGACGTGCAGGGGTCCTGTTTGGCCTGGGCCCTCGACGTCGGTGACTGCCACGGCGTCTGGGGTGCCACCACACCCCGCGAGCGGCGGGCGATGCTTGTTGCGTGGCGTGGCGAGGTCGATCCGGACCCGGACGCCGTCGACGACGCCGGCCCGCCGGTGCGGGATCGCCTGCTCACCCTGGTCCCGTTGAGCTGATCGGCCACCCGGCCCGCACCCGCCGCCGACCAGGCGGCGCAGAATGGGTCGGTGCTGCCCAGCGACGAGATCGACACTCCGCGCGGCTCGGCGCGGGTCGACACCGACCTGCCGACCCGTCGGGCCACCGCGCTGCTCGTGCTCGGGCACGGCGCGGGCGGCAGCGTCGACGCCCCTGACCTGCTCGCGGTCCGGGACGCGTCGGTCGCGGCCGGCCTGGCGGTGGTCCGGGTGACCCAGCCCTACCGGGTCGCCGGTCGACGTGCGCCGGCACCGGCGGGTCACCTCGACGAGGCCTGGACGGCGGTGCTCGCCGTGCTGCGAGAGAGGCACGCCGACGTGCCGACGATCCTGGTCGGTGGTCGCTCCAGTGGCGCTCGGGTGGCCTGCCGCACGGCCCGTGCGGTGGGTGCGGCCGGCGTGGTCGCGTTGGCCTTCCCGCTGCACCCACCCGGGCGGCCGGAGCGCTCGCGCGCCGCCGAACTGGCCACCGGCCTGCCGACGCTTGTCGTCAACGGCGACCGGGACCCGTTCGGGACACCGGAGCCGGGGCCGACCGTGCAGGTGGTGACCCGTCCTGGGGAGACGCACGACCTGCGGCGGGATCCGGCCGCCACCGCCGCCCTCGTCCGGGCCTGGCTGGGCGCCCAGGGCTGGGCACCCAACTGATCCGGCCGACCCCGGCGCGCCCGGACGACCGTTTCCGCTGCCCGGCGCGGGTCGTTGCATCCGATGGTGCCGCCGGCCCGATCCGGACCGGCGACACCAGTCCTCCCAGGCCCTTCCTGGTCCCAGCGCCGGCCGCCGTCGGGGCCGGGACCAGGAACGGGAGGTCAGCCGGAATGCCCCGGTGGTCATCTCGCGTTACAAACCCCGGACGAGTTTTCTGCGAGGGGGGTGACCGGTGCCAACCGAGACACGAAGCCTGGAACGGGACGGACGGGACGCCCGGCAGCTGAAGCGGCTGCTGGATGGCCCGGAATGGCCCGCGACGGCGGGACCGGGCGGGGTGGGTGCGGTGAGCACGGGCACACCGGCCGGAAGTGAATCTGCGGGCAGGTCGGTGCGCGTATCCTCGGCGGGAAAGCATCCGACGCGAGGGGATGTGCGGTTGACCACCGAGAAGACGGACGAGCGCAGGGCCCGATTCGAGCGGGACGCGATGCCATTCGTCGATCAGCTCTACGCTGCTGGGCTGCGGATGACACGCAACCCGGCGGATGCCGAGGACCTGGTCCAGGAGACCTACCTGAAGGCGTACGCGGCCTTCCACCAGTTCGAGCAGGGCACGAACCTGAAGGCCTGGCTCTACCGGATCCTGACCAACACCTACATCAACTCCTACCGCAAGCGGCAGCGCCAGCCGATCCAGGCGCCCACCGAGGAGATCACCGACTGGCAGCTCGCCGAGGCCGAGTCGCACACCTCCAGTGGGCTGCGCTCGGCCGAGACCGAGGCGCTTGACCGACTGCCGGACAGCGACGTCAAGGAAGCCCTCCAGCAGTTGCCGGAGGAGTTCCGGCTGGCCGTCTACCTGACCGATGTCGAGGGCTTCTCGTACAAGGAGGTCGCCGACATCATGGGTACGCCGATCGGCACGGTGATGTCGCGTCTGCACCGGGGGCGTCGTAATCTGCGCAAGTTGCTTGAGCGCTACGCCGGGGAGCGGGGCTTCAGTGCGGCCCGCTCGTCGAAGGGCTCGACCGCCGCCGCCGGCCGGGAGGTGTGACGTGAGCTGTGGGGAGCCGCACGAGACGGATTGCCGCGAGGTGCTCGCGGAGGTCTACCTCTACCTGGATCTCGAGTGCGCCGACGAGCGGCGCTCGCTGATCCGGCACCACCTGGACGAGTGCGGGCCCTGCCTGCGCGAGTACGGGCTGGAGCAGGAGGTGCGGGCGTTGGTCGCTCGTTGCTGCGGCAACGAGACCGCGCCGGACGAGCTGCGCGAGCGCCTGCGGGTCAAGCTGACCGAGCTGGTGGTGTTCGAGACCAGTGACTCCCGCGAGCTGGCCGACTGAGCGTCAGCGCGGCACAGTGTCAAGACCGGTGGCCCGGGTCGATGTCGACCCGGGCCACCGGTGTGTCCGGCGTCGGCCGGGTCCAGCTGATCGGCGACGGGCCGCCGGCCCGTCGACCCGTTCAGGAGTTGGGACGCTTGCCGTGGTTCGCGGCGCTCTTCTTACGAGCCTTCTTCTTCCGGGACTTCTTCGCCATGCTGACCTCCTCGTGTTGGGGCGGATCCGTGCTGCCCACGACCTCGGCGCCGGTGCACCCACCGGCGGCCCGGCAACGGGTCCGACCCGCTGATGGTAGTGCGGTCGGCACCCGTCGCCTTCCCCAGGGCGGGTGCGCTATCCGACGAGGCCGCTGCGCACCCGGGGCCGGTGGCCGCATGATTGGATACGTCGGCAGGCACATCGCGAAAAGGGAGGGCCTGGACATGGCCGAGGAGATCCGCGCCGAGATGGTGGCCAACGTCTGGAAGGTCGTCGCCACGGCAGGTGACACGGTGACCGAGGGCGACACCCTGGTGATCCTCGAGTCGATGAAGATGGAGATCCCGGTCGTCGCCGAGTCCGACGGTGTGCTCGAACAGCTCGTGGTCCACGAGGGCGACGTCGTGCAGGACGGCGATCTCATCGCGGTGATTGCTTGACCGGGGTGCGCGTCCGTCGGGCCGAGCCGGCCGACTTCCCGGCGGTGGCCCGGCTGACCGTGGCCGCGTACGAGGCGGACGGCCAGCTCAAGGACGAGCACTGGTATGCCGAGGTGCTTGTCGACGTGTCGACCCGGGCCACCAGCGGCGAGGTGCTGGTCGCGGTCGACGAGGTGACCGGGGCGGTGCTCGGCTCGGTGACCTTCGCGCTGCCGGGCACCCCGTTCGCCGAGCTGTGCGGGCCGGGCGAGGCGGAGTTCCGGATGCTCGCGGTCGACCCGGGCACGCAGGGGCGGGGCGTCGGTGCGGCCCTGGTCGAGGCCTGTGTCGCCCGTGCGACCGAGTTGGGTTGCACGGCGGTGGTGATCTGCGTACGGGCCGGAATGGCCGATCCGGCGCACCGGCTCTACACGCGGCGCGGGTTCGTCCGCGCGCCGGAGAAGGACTGGGCGCCGACGCCGGGCGTGCAGCTGCTCGGCCTGCGCCTGGAGTTGACGCGCGGCTGAGCCGTCGACCGTCGAGCCCGGGTCGCGACCGCCCGGATCAGGCGTCGAGCCGCGTGCCGATGGCGGCCAGCAGCTCGTCGGCCACCTCCAGGGCGAGCTTGCGGCGTTCGTCGTCACTGATGTGGGGCGCGCGGACGGCGAACCAGCTCGTGTGCACCGCGAAGATCGACAGCGCGGCGCGAAGTTGGGCGGCGGGGGAGTCGTCGCCCCGGCAGAGCGCGTCGGCCAGATCCAACATCCGACCGCGCATCTGTTGGCCGGCGGAGAGGCTCTTGAGCGCGGTCTGGTTCTGCTCGAAGAAGCGCATCACCGACGGCTGGGTCCCGTCGAACATCGTGTCGGCGTACCGGGAGATCAGCTCGCGCCGGGTGTCCAGGGTGGCGGGCTGGGTGGCGGCCCAGGCGATCAGCGCGTCCATCCCCTCCAGCCGGTCCTCGACGAAGCTGGCGACGATGTCGTCCTTGCTCTTGAAGTGGTAGTAGAGCGCGGCCTTCGTCACATTGAGGCGCTCGGCGATCTCCCGTAGCGAGGTCTTCTCGTACCCCTGCTCGGTGAAGAGCTCGAGCGCGACGGCCTTGATCCGCTCCCGCGTCCCGCCTGTGCTCTCCCTCACCCACGCCCTCCAATTGACTTGACCGTTGCTTCCTACCCAACTTACCGTGCGGCTAGTAAGGTGACTAGCCGGGCGGCAAGTAAGTATGGCAATTCTCAGGGGGAGCTTACCCATGACTCAGGCAACCCAGACCGGCGTGCGACCCAACAACATCCGGGTCGTGCTGTTCGGGCTGATGATCGCGATGATGCTCGCGATGCTCGACAACATGATCGTCAGCACCGCGCTGCCGCGGATCGTCGGCGAGTTCGGCGGCCTCAACCACTTCACCTGGGTGGTTACCGCATACGTCCTGGGCACCACCGTCTCGACCCCGATCTGGGGCAAGCTCGGTGACCTGTACGGCCGCAAGTCGGTCTTCCTGACCTCGGTGGTCACCTTCCTCGTCGGTTCCGCCCTCTGCGGCATGGCCGGCTCCGGGATGCTCGGCGGCCCGGAGGACGGCATGGTCCAGCTCATCGCCTTCCGTGCCGTGCAGGGCCTCGGCGCCGGTGGGCTCATGGTCGGCGTGATGGCGATCATCGGTGACCTGGTCCCGCCCCGCGAGCGTGGGCGCTACCAGGGCATGATCGCCGGCATCATGGCCATCGCCATGGTCGCCGGCCCGCTGGCCGGTGGCTTCATCACCGACCACCTGTCCTGGCGGTGGGCGTTCTACGTGAACCTGCCGCTGGGTGGGATCGCGCTGCTCGTTCTGATCACCACGATGCACCTGCCGAAGTACCGCACCGAGCACCGGATCGACTGGCTCGGCGCCGGGCTGCTGTCGGTCGGCATCACCGCGATCGTGCTCATCACCACCTGGGGCGGCAACGAGTACGACTGGACGTCGCCGCAGATCCTCGGCCTGGCCGTGCTGGGCGTGCTCGCGTTGGTGGCGTTCGGCCTGGTGGAACGCCGCGTCCAGGAGCCGATCCTCCCGTTGGCGCTCTTCGCCAACCGCAACTTCGCGCTGATCTCGGTGATCGGTTTCCTGCTCGGCTTCGCGATGTTCGGCGCGATGAACTTCCTGCCGCTCTACCAGCAGACCGTGCAGGGGGCGTCGGCGACCAACAGTGGTCTGCTGCTGCTGCCCCTGATGTTCGGCATGCTCGTCGTCTCGCTTGTCATCGGCCGGGCGATCACCAAGAACGGCAGGTACCGGGCGTACCCGATCATCGGTGGCGTCGTGATGACCGCGGGCATGGCGCTGCTGTCCATGCTCGACACCGACACCAGCAAGCTGATGTCCTCGCTGTACATGGTCGTGCTCGGCGTCGGCATGGGCTTCCTGATGCAGACGTCGATGCTGATCGCGCAGAACAGCGTCGAGCAGAAGGACCTCGGCGCGGCGAGCGGCGCGGCGACGTTCTTCCGGTCGATCGGCGGCTCGTTCGGCATCTCGCTGTTCGGCGCGATCTTCGCCAACCGGCTGGCCGACTCCGCCGCGGGCGCGGCCTTCGGTGGCGAGTCCGGCGGCAGCATGGACCTGGAGAAGCTCAAGCAGCTGCCGGCCCAGGCGCGGGAGCTGGTGCTCGGCGGTCTCTCCGACGCGATCTCGCACGTGTTCCTGTGGGCAGTGGTGTTCACCATCGCGATCCCGGTGCTCGCCTGGTTCATCAAGGAGATCCCGCTGCGCACCGCCAACGAGGCGCCGCCGCAGGCCACTCCGGAGGAGGACGCCGAGGTCGCCCTCGGCAAGGCGGCCCCGGTCGCCTGACCCACAACTGTTCCGACGCGCCGCGTCGTCCCCCTCGGGGACGGCGCGGCGCGTTCAGTCGCGGCGGGTTAGGCGTTGCCAGAGGCGGCGGAGGGGATTGCGGGGGCGGGGGAGGTTGGGGGATCGCGTGCCGAGCAATTGGGTGGCCAGCGCCGCGGTGGCCTTGTCCAGCTCCGGGACGGCGAGCGCCAGGTGGGCCAGCGAGGCGGCGATCGGGACCGGTCGGGCCCGCGCGACGTCGGCCGCGTCGGCGAGCCGCTCCGCCACCACCCGCGCCACGTCCGACCGCACCGAGGGGTCCACCCAGGCGGCCGTGACCAGGGCGAACAACGCCGCCTCGGTGACCCAGTCCTCGACGTCCCAGATCAGGTCGAGCAGTACGCGGCGTCGGGTCGAGCCCTCCCACGGCTCGTCGGTGCGGTGGTGCAGCAGCCCCAGGCAGGCCCAGACCTGCACGCCACGGACCCAGATCGACGGGTCGTGGGCGGCCAGCAGTCGACCCACCGCGCTGGCCGGCGCCGCCGGCGGGTGCACCAGCAGGCCGAGCAGGTCCGTCACGTCGAGGCCGGCGAGACCCACCGCCGCGTCGTACGCCGCCGGTGGGTGCGGCCACGCCGGGTGGGCGAGCTGGCCGATCCGTTCGACAGCTGTCGCCGAGGGCGCCGGCAGCGCGGGCGTGGGAACGTTCTCCGCGTAGTGCCACAACCGCTGGCCGGACGCCCGCCGGGGCTCGCGCGGGTCCGGATCGGGCGTACCCACGACGTCGATCCGCAGCCCGGGGGCGGTGGACGTCGCCGTCCGGACGGCGCTGGGCGGGGCCGCGGCGGCCAGGCGTACGGCGTTGCCGGAACCGTTGTCGTCATCGGCCACCGCCTGGCGCATGGCGTCGACGAGTGGGCCGCCGGCCGGGGTCAGTTGGCCGAGCCACGGCCGGCCTCGACAGCACTGGGCCAGGTCACCATGCTCGTGGCTGTCGTCGGGGTGGTCGCGTACGAAGTCGGCGAGCGCGACCAGGTGGGCCAGGTCGCCGTCGCGCAGGTGCCGCAGACGGTGGGCGGTGTGCACCGCGCAGTCGAACGACGGGTCGCGCGCCAGCGCCCGCTCGGTCCACTCCAGTGCCTCGTCGAGGCGGCCGATGTCGGCCAGGGTGCCGGCGATGTCCGCGTAGATCGCCAGGTCGTCGGGGTCCAGCTCGACGGCCCGACCGAGGGCGGCCAGGCCGTCGCGGGTCCGGCCGGCGCTGCGGTACGCGTACCCGAGCCAGACCTCGCCCATCTTCGAGGGTTGTGCGCGTACCCCTCGGGTGGCCCAGCGCACGGCCAGCGTGGCTTCGCCGAGACGCCGGGCCAGCGCGGACGCCGCACCGAGCAGCAGGCCGTGCTCGGGGTGGACGGTGACCGCGTTGCGGGCCAACGTGAGGTACGGCGTGAGGGCGCCCCGGTCGACCCGCGGCACCGGGTCGGGCAGCGCGGCGCAGACCTGCATGAGGACGCGGGCGATGTGCTCCGGGTTCAGCCGTTCGGCCAGCTCGGGGGCGGTGACCCAGGGCACTCCGGCCCACTCGGTGCCGGGCGCGTACGTGGTCGCCGCGGCCAGCAGCTCCAGCCCTTCGGCGGGACGGCCGGCGGTGGCGAGCAGATGGGCGCGGGCGACGACCGCGCCCACGAAGGTGTGGTGGTTGATCGGGAAGAGGTCGAGGCCACCGCCGCTCGCCGCGGCGAGCCGGGTCAGCGTCTCGTGCACCTCCGGAAGGGTGGGGGCCCGCGCCAGCGCGCCGGCGAGGTGGCCGGCGGCATGGTGCAGGTCACCCTCGTCGAGTGCCAGCCGGGCCAGCGCCAGCTCCTCCGTCACGGAGAGCGCGGGGTCGTCCGTTCCCTCGGGCACGTCGTCCTCTCGTCGCGGGGCTGGGTGCAACACGCCAAGCTTAGTTGATATTGAGATCAACTGGTGATCATCTGCGCACTCCTGCTCGTTCGATTACTGAGATACCGTTAAACGTGCAAGACTGAGCAAGAATCGCGCGGAAACCGCGCAGGGGAGGGGTTTCCGTGACACGTGCAGGGGCCGGCATGGCCGCCGACATCGACGAGCAGCCCGCTGGCTACGCCCGCCTGCTCTCGACCGCCAACGCCGCCGAGATCGCGCGGGTGGCGGCGGTCATCGCCGAACGTCGCCCCCGACACGTGGTCTTCACCGCCCGGGGCACCTCCGACCACGCGGCGCTCTACGGGGCGTACCTGACCGAGATCCGGCTCGGCCTGCCCGCCGGGCTCGCCTCGCCCAGCTCGGTCACCCTGTTCGGGGCCCGGCCCGACCTGTCCGACGCGCTCGTCGTGGGGGTCAGCCAGAGTGGCGGCTCGCCCGACCTGGCCGAGGTGTTGCGCGCCGCCCGCGCCACCGGGGCGCTGACCCTCGCGGTGACCAACGCGCCAGACTCGCCGCTGGCGGACGTGGCCGAGCTGAGCGTCGACATCGCCGCCGGGCACGAGCGGGCCGTGGCCGCCACCAAGACCTACACCGCCGAGTTGCTCGCCCTGCTGATGCTTGTGGAGGGGATCCGGGCCGGTGACGGCGTGCTCCCCGCGGCCGAACGGGAGGCGCTCGACGCGCTGCCCGAGCTGGCCGCCCGCACCCTCGCCGACGACACGCCGGCTCGGCTCGCGCCGCGCTACCGGTTCGCCCGCCAACTGGTCACCACCGGTCGGGGGTACGCCTACCCGACCGCCCGGGAGGCCGCGCTGAAGCTGATGGAGACCTCGTACCTGCCGGCGCTCGCCTTCTCCGGCGCCGACCTGCTGCACGGCCCGCTCGCGATGACCGACCCGGAGGTCCCGGTGCTCGCCGTGGTCGGCTCCGGGCCCGGTGGCCGCTCGATGGGTGAGGTGCTGCCCCGCCTCGGCGAGCGCCGCGCCGACGTCGTGGTGGTCGGCTCGGCCGACGTGCCCGGTGCCACCCGGCTGGCCGTCCCCGAGGTCGACGAACGGTACGCGCCACTGTTGGACATCCTGCCGTTGCAGCGGTTGGCGCTGGCCCTGGCGCTCACCCGGGGTGAGGACCCGGACGCGCCGCGCGGCTTGAAGAAGGTCACCGCGACGATGTGAGGCACGGCGCGGCGTGGCACCCTGGTCACCGTGTCCACGCTGCGCGACCTCGCCGAGGAGCACACCCATCTCCGTCCGGCCGACATCGATCACCTGCACCGCATCGCCGGCGACTGGCAACTGCTCGGCGATCTCTCCTTCGCTGACCTGCTGCTCTGGGTGCCGGTCGACGCCGACGGCACCTTCCTGTGCGTCGCCCAGGTCCGCCCGACCACCGCACCGACCGCCTACCAGGATGACCAGGTGGGGCGGATCGTCGGCGGGCCGGAGGTGGCCCACCTGGGGGTGGCGTACTCCCAGGGCCGGATCTGGCGGGAGGGCGACCCGGTCTGGTATGGCGACGTGCCGGCCCGGCACGAGGCGATCCCGGTCCGGCTGCGGACCGCCGAGGGTGAGGCCGGCGAGGTGATCGCCGTGGTGGGTCGGGACACCAACCTCTCCACCGCCCGTACGCCCAGCCAGCTGGAACTCAACTACCTGACCACGGCCGACGACCTGGCGCAGATGATCGCGGACGGCACGTTCCCGCCACCGCGGCACCCGGGCGAGACCACGTCGGCGCCCCGGGTCGGCGACGGCCTGGTCCGGCTCGACGCCGGCGGCAAGGTCACCTACGCCAGCCCGAACGCGCAGTCCGCGTACCGCCGACTGGGCTACGCCTCGCACCTGGTGGGCGAGGATCTGGCCGCGCTGCACCGCCGGCTCGCCGGCGATCCGCTGGACGGCACCGAGGCGGCGAACGGCATCCTGGCCGCGCTGCGCGGTGAGGCGCCGCCCCGACGGGAGATCGACGCACGCGGCGCCACGATGCTCACCCGGGCGCTGCCGCTGATGCCCGCCGGGGTGCCGATCGGCGCGCTGGTGCTGGTCCGCGACATCACCGAGGTTCGCCGCCGGGATCGAGCGCTGATCACCAAGGACGCCACGATCCGGGAGATCCACCACCGGGTGAAGAACAACCTCCAGACCGTCGCCGCGCTGCTGCGGTTGCAGGCCCGCCGGGTGTCCATGCCGGAGGCCCGCGTCGCGCTGGAGGAGTCGGTCCGCCGGGTCGCCTCGATCGCCCTGGTGCACGAGACACTCTCCATGTCCAGTGACGAGGCGGTCGAGTTCGACGGCATCGTCGACCGGGTGGCCAGCGCGGCGACCGAGGTCGCGGCGACTGAGGTGAGCGTCGGCATGCGGCGGCGGGGCAGCTTCGGTGTGCTGCCGGCGGAGATCGCCACCTCCCTGGTGATGGTCCTCAACGAGTTGCTGCTCAACGCCGTCGAGCACGGCTTCCCGCCGGCCGACGAGACGGAGGACGCTCCGACACCCGCCGCCTCGGGCATGGTGCCGATCGCCGTTGCCGAGGTCGACCCGTCGGACCGGCCGGAGGTGGTGGTGTCGGCGCACCGGTTCCGCAAGATGCTGCACGTCTCGGTGACCGACAACGGGCGTGGGCTGCCACCGGACTTCGACGCCGAACGTGGCAGCCGGCTCGGTCTCCAGATCGTCCGGGCCCTGGTCACCGGGGAACTGCGCGGCACCATCGAGTTGCGTGCCGGCGCCACCGGTGGCACCGAGGCCGTGCTGGTCGTCCCGCTGGCCCGCAACGCCCACGACGGCCGCGCCTCGGGCTGAGCCGCCTCCTGCCGGGCGGGTCCGTCCTGTGCCGGGCGGGAGACCGCCTGAGGGGGGCGGGCACCAGAACGAGCGTGATGCCGGTGAGTCATCAAGATGACTCACCGGCATCACACTGATCGAGGCAGGTGGGCCGGGAGTCGGCCTGCCCGGTGTTGGTCGGGTCAGCGGCCGGGGCGGCTGGTCAGCAGGGCGACGGTGAGGCCGGGGCGCGGCCAGACCTGGGCGACGGTGAAGTCCGCGCGCAGGGCCTCGCCCTTGGGGCCGGTCACGGCGGACAGCGGCTCGGCGTGCCGACCGGACACAACGAGCCAGACCCGCGTCGTACCGGCCAGGCACTGCGCCGGTTGGGGGCACTCGGCGGCCCACAGGTCGCCCCGGCGGACCTCGTCCTCGGTGACCAGCACGTCGCGCGGTGGGTCGTCGAGGTGGTATTCGATGCCGAGATCGAGGAAGAGCCAGCTCTGCCGGGGGGAGTAGACCACCGCGTCGCCCGGCCGCTGGCCGTCGCCGATCACCCGGGCCGCACCCGCGTAGTCCACCGGCGCGCTGCGCGGCCACTCGTGGGTGCGCCGCAGCGCCGCCTGGTCGGGAAGGCCGAGCAGCCCGGCCAGCACCACCACGGCGAGCCCGGCCGGCACGGATACCGCGGCCACCGCCGCACCCGCCAGCAGGCAGGCGAAGGGCACCACGAAGACCAGGTACCGGGGCACCCACAGCGGTACGACCTCGCCGGCGGCGAAGAGCAGCAGCACGGGCAGCAGCACCGCGCTCACCGGCAGCACGGCACGCCGCCCGAGCCGGGCCGCACCCAGCGCGGCGACCCCGACCAGCAGGCCACCCACCACGCTGCTCTGTGCCACCCCGCCGGGCAGCGCGGTCAGGTCGTCCAGGCGGACCAGGTGGACCCAGTTGAGCTGCCGGGACCGCTGCGCGCGGGCCTTGAGCAGCAGGGGGGCGACCAGCAGCGCGACCGGCACCACGGAGACCACCCACCGCCACACCCGCCGGTCCCGCGCGGCGCCATCCTGGTCCCGGCTGGCTACGCCGGCCGTGGCCGGGCCGCGCCACCAGGCGAGCAGGACGACCAGGCCGTGCGCGGCGAGCAGGGTGAGCGCGATCAGGTGGATGAGTCCGAGAGCGGCGACGGCGGCGGCGTACCCGGCCCAGCGGGCCCAACCCGGCCGGCGCAGTGCGGCCACCAGCAGCAGGGTGGCGAGCACCGCGAGCATGGTGGCCAGCGCGTACGGGCGGGCCTCCTGCCCGTAGCGGGACGTGCCGGGCAGGACCGCGAACAGCAGCCCGGCGAACAGGCCGGTGCGCCGGTCGACGAGCCGCGCGCCGAGCACGGCGAGCAACCCGGCCGCCACGGTCATCGCCAGCACGGCCGGTACGCGCAGGGCGATCGTGGAGTCGCCGACGAGCGCGGTCCAGCCGTGCATCAGCAGGTAGTACGGCCCGGTGGCGGCGTCGATGGTGCCGGCCAGCCGGGCCAGATCCGCGGGCGATCGGCTGGCCGCGCTCCAGGTCGCCAACTCGTCCCGCCAGAGCTGGGCGGAGCCCAACCCGGTCACGGTCACCGCCAGGGTCAGCAGCGCCGGGGCGAGCCAGACCGGTACGCGGCGCAGGTGCTCCCACGCCGCCCCGGTCGACTCGGACAATCTGCCCACGGTTCGAGCCTGCCACGGCCGTGCCGTTCGTGGGCGTCAGCCGGCCGCAGGCGGTGGGCGCCAGGCGGGCGGCACGTCGTTCGGCCGGGCGGTCTTCGCCGGATCACGCTCGACGAGGTCGCCGAGCACGGTATCGATGCGCGCCATCAGCTCGTCGTCCAGCCGGACCGCGGTGGCGGCGGCCGTCTCGGCGAGCTGCGCGGGTCGGGACGCGCCGACGATCGCGCTGGCCACTGTCGGCCGGTGCAACACCCAGGCCACCGCCAACTGGGCCATCGTGCAGCCGGCGGCATCGGCGATCGGCCGGAGCTGGCGGACCCGGGAGAGCAGCAGATCCGAGGAGTAACGGGCGATGAACGACCCGCCGAAGCCGTCGGTGGCCCGGGAACCGGCGGGCGGGCGCTGGCCGGGCTCGTACTTGCCGGTCAGCACCCCCATGGCGAGCGGCGCCCAGGCGAGCAGACCCAACCCGAGTTCGGCGCTGGTGGGCACCACCTCGGCCTCTGGCACCCGCCACAGCATCGAGTACTGCGGCTGGTTGGCGATGAACGGGACGTGCAGGTCGGCGGCGAGCCGCAGGCCCGCACGCAGCTGCGCGGCGGTCCACTCGGAGGCGCCGACGTAGAGCACCTTGCCCTGGCGGACCAGGTCGGCGAAGGCGAGCATCGTCTCCTGAAGCGGCACGCTGTCGTCGTACCGGTGTGCCTGGTAGAGGTCGACGTAGTCGGTGCCCAGCCGACCCAGCGAGGCGTGGCAGCTCTCGATGATGTGCTTGCGGGACAGCCCGGAGTCGTTGGCGCCCGGCCCGACCGGCAGGTACACCTTCGTGCACAGCTCGATCGAGCTGCGCCGGACGCCGCTCAGTGCCCTGCCCAACGCCTCCTCGGCCCGCCCCTGGGCGTACCGGTCGGCGGTGTCGAAGGTGGTGATGCCCGCGTCCAGGGCGGCGGCCACGCACGCGGCCGCCGCGTCGTCGTCGAGCTGGTTGCCGTGGGTGACCCAGTTGCCGTACGCGACCGCGCTCACGCGCAGGCCCGACCGGCCGAGTTGCCTGTATTCCATTCCAGGATCCTCGGCCGGGCGCGCGCTGTCGCCGAACCGTTCGAACGTGGTCGAATCTGTCGGTGATCGAGGTTCGGTTCACGCCCGACGACCTGAGTCGCGTCCGATTCGTGCACTCGCCGCTGGCCGAGCTGGTGGCCAGTTCCTGGGCGCTGCGCAAGCCGGCGAAGTACTGGATGCACCGCCCGTGGCGGGAGCGTGCCGAGCGGCTGCTGCCCGGCGCGGGCCTGGAGCCGCTGCTGGCGGTGCTCCGGTCGTCCAACGGATACATGCCGGACTTCCTCACCCCGATCGGGGTGGCACCGAACCTGGCGGCCGAGCTGCGGGCGGTCGCGAGCACCGACCCGAGGAGGGTACGGCGGCAGCTGGACCGGGCCGGCGCGCCCCGGCTGGCCCCGGACGAGTTGGTGGCGCAGCTACACCGGTACTTCTCCCTGCTGATCGCGCCGGACTGGCCCCGGCTGCGGGCGCTCGCGCTGGCCGACATCCGGCGGCGGACGCTCCTCGCCGCGGAGCAGGGCGGGCGCACCCTGCTCCGCGGGCTGCACCCGCTGATCCGCTGGGACGGCGCGGCGCTGCGGGTCGCCGTCGGCGCCACCCGGCCGGCCGGTCCGGACGACCGCCCGTGGACGCTGCTGCCCACCTCGTTCTCCGGGCCGACGGTGCACGCGATCATGGAAGGGGACGCCGGTCCGGCCCTCTGCTATCCGCCCGCCGGTCTGGGCGGGCTGTGGGCCTCGCCGCCGCCCAGCGCCGCGCTCGGTGCGCTGCTCGGCAGCACGCGGGCGGCGGCGCTGTCCCTGCTCGACACACCGCTGAGCACCGGCGAGCTGGCCGCGATGTTGGGCCTCGCGGCGGCGACCGCGTCGCACCACCTCACCACACTGCGCGACAACGGCCTGGTCGTCGGCGTACGACAGGGGCGAGTGGTGCGCTATGCCCGAACTGTTCTCGGTGACCAACTCGTCGGCTAACCCCTGGTCCGTGATGTGGGATCCAGCACGTGGACATTGGCCGGGCCTCATGTCGTGTGGCAGCATGGTCGGCATGACCGCCGCTGTCGTCCGCCGCTTCGTGGCTCGTCGCCACGTCGATTACGGCCGCGTGCGCAGCGCGATCTGTCCGGCTTCCTGACGACGCCCGACCAATCTGTCTCGGGTGCGCTCCGCGCCGGCTGTCTCAGACACCGTTGTCCCGCCCGCTTCCGCCGGGCCGGCCGTCGCGCCCCGCCTGCTTCGAGGCACCGCAGACAACGGAGGACGCCGCGATGGCGGTCAGCAGCATCCCTGCCCGTTCCGAGGACCCGACGACCCGCCCGGCCCGGGCGCCGCGCCGGCCACGGGGTGAGGGTCAGTGGGCGCTCGGCCACCGCGAGCCCCTCAACCCCAACGAGCGGATCAAGAAGGACGACGACCCGCTCAACGTCCGGGCGCGTATCGAGAACATCTACGCGCACGGCGGCTTCGCCTCGATCGACCCGCAGGATCTGCGCGGGCGGTTCCGCTGGTGGGGCCTCTACACCCAGCGCAAGGCGGGCATCGACGGCGGGCGCACCGCCGTGCTGGAGCCGCACGAGCTGGAGGACGAGTTCTTCATGCTCCGGGTCCGCATCGACGGCGGTCAGCTCAGCCTGGCTCAGCTGCGGGTGATCGCGGACATCTCGCGGGAGTTCGGGCGGGACACCGCCGACATCACCGACCGGCAGAACATCCAGTACCACTGGATTCGGGTCGAGGACATGCCGGAGATCTGGCGCCGGTTGGAGTCGGTCGGCCTACAGACCACCGAGGCGTGCGGCGACTGCCCGCGGATCGTGCTGGGCAGCCCGGTCGCCGGGGTGGCCCGCGACGAGCTGCTCGACCCGACCCCGGCGATCGACGAGATCGTCTCCCGGTACGTGGGTGACAAGCAGTTCTCCAACCTGCCCCGCAAGTTCAAGACGTCCATCTCCTGGCTGGTGGACACCCCGTACGAGTCGAACGACATCGCCTTCCTCGGTGTCGACCACCCGGAGCACGGGCCCGGCTTCGACGTCTGGGTCGGCGGGGGTCTGTCCACCAACCCGATGCTCGCCAAGCGGCTCGGCGTCTGGGTGCCGCTGGCCGAGGTGCCGGACGTGTGGGCCGGGGTGGTCGGCATCTTCCGCGACTACGGCTACCGCCGCCTGCGCAACCGGGCCCGGCTGAAGTTCCTGGTGGCCGACTGGGGTGTGGAGCGCTTCCGCGAGGTCCTGGAGAAGGACTACCTCGGTCGTACGCTGCTCGACGGCCCGGCGCCGGTCCTGCCGTCGAAGCCGGTCGACCACGTGGGCGTGCACGAGCAGTCCGACGGGCGAAACTACGTCGGTGCCGCGCCGGTGGTGGGACGGGTCTCCGGCGGGCAGCTCGCCCAGCTGGCCGACGTGGTCGAGGCGCACGGCAGCGACCGGGTGCGGCTCACCCCGTACCAGAAGCTGCTGGTGCTCGACGTGCCGTCGGAGCGGACGGAGTCGCTTGTCGACGCGCTGCGCGGCATTGGCCTGGAGGCCCGGCCGTCAGCGTGGCGACGCGGCACGATGGCGTGCACCGGCATCGAGTACTGCAAGTTGGCAATCGTCGAGACGAAGGCCCGCGGCGAGGAGCTGGTGGCCCGGCTGGAGCAGCGGCTGCGTGACTTCGACGCGGACATCTCGATCCACATCAACGGCTGCCCCAACGCCTGCGCCCGCACCCAGGTGGCCGACATCGGGCTCAAGGGGCAGCTGGTGGTCGGTCCCGACGGCCGGCAGGTGGAGGGCTTCCAGGTGCATCTCGGCGGCGGGCTGGGCATGGCCCAGGGGCAGACGGCCGGCTTCGGTCGCAAGCTACGCGGGCTGAAGACCACCGCCGAGGAGCTTCCGGACTACGTGGAACGGCTGGCCACCCGCTACCTGGCCGGCCGGAGCGAGGGCGAGACCTTCGCCAACTGGGTGATCAGAGTCGACGAGGAGGCACTGCGGTGAGCAGCGAGAACCGAGCGGCACCTCTGTACTGCCCCTACTGCGGCGAGGAAGACCTGCGGCCGCACGAGGCGGGGCACGGCGCCTGGGAGTGCCACGCCTGCACCCGGGTCTTCTCGGTGAAGTTCACCGGGCTGCTCTCGCGGGCGGCGGTGACCCGATGAGTCTCGTCTCCGCAGCCAACCTGCGCCTGGTCGGTCCGGGTGCGACGACGAAGGCCGACCCGGCCCGCCGCGACCCGGACGAGCTGCGGGCGCTGGCCGAGCAGGCGGCTCGCGACCTGGAGGGCGCCCCGGCGCTGGAGATCGCCCGCTGGGCGGCGCAGACCTTCGGTGACCGGTTCTGCGTCACCAGCTCGATGGCCGACGCCGTGCTGGCCCACCTGGTGTCCCGGGTGGCCCCGGGTGTGGACGTGGTCTTCCTCGACACCGGCCTGCACTTCCCCGAGACGCTACGGGTCCGCGACGAGGTGGCCCGGACGCTCCCGGTGAACGTCCGGTCGATCCGTCCCCGGCTCACCGTCGGTCAGCAGGACGGCCAGTACGGCCCCCGGCTGTTCAACAAGTCGCCGGACGACTGCTGCCAGCTGCGCAAGG
The DNA here is from genome assembly GCF_040648675.1 of Micromonospora sp. NPDC049101. Taxonomy (NCBI): domain Bacteria; kingdom Bacillati; phylum Actinomycetota; class Actinomycetes; order Micromonosporales; family Micromonosporaceae; genus Micromonospora; species Micromonospora sp. NPDC049101. The sequence continues at coordinate 94,025 of NZ_JBEZED010000005.1, forward strand.
TGGAGCCACTGGAACGGGCGCTGACCGGGTACGACGCCTGGGCGGCGGGCCTGCGCCGGGACGAGTCGCCGACCCGGGCCAACACGCCGGTGGTGACCTTCGACGCGCGGCGCGGCAGGGTGAAGGTCAACCCGATCGCGGCGTGGTCGCAGAAGGATGTCGACGCCTACATCGCCCGCTTCAACGTGCCGGTGAACGAGCTGTTCAAGCAGGGGTACGGGTCGATCGGCTGCTGGCCGTGCACCCGGCGGACCAAGGCCGGCGAGGACGCTCGCGCCGGCCGGTGGGCCATGTTCGAGAAGACCGAGTGCGGGCTGCACGTCTGACCTCGCCGGCGACGGCCCCGACCGGCCCAGGGGCGGCCGGCGGGGCGGACCCGGTGGTGCTCGTCGCACACGGCAGTCGGGATCCGCGAGCGGCCGACGCCACCCGGGCACTGGCCCGGGCCGTGTCGGCGGCCCGGCCGGGCACCCCGGTGTCGGCGAGCTGGCTGGACCACACCGAGCCGGGGCCGACCGAGGTGCTGCGGGGGCTGGCGGCGGCCGGTCACCCGCGGGCGGTCCTGGTGCCGCTCCTGCTGACCGCCGCGTACCACCATCGGGTCGACATTCCGGCGGCGGTCACCGCGGCGGTGCGGGCCGGGTCACCGCTGGCGGTACGCGTGACCGACGTGCTCGGCCCGGCGGACGGGACTGTCGACCCGGGGCTGATGGCGGGGCTGCGCCGTCGGCTCGCGGAGGCGCGGCCGGGCCGCTTCGACGCGCTGGTGTTGGCGGCGGCGGGCACCAGGGACGCGCGGGCACGCCGCTCGGTGGGCCAGGTCGCGGACGCGCTCGGCGCGGAGTTCGGGGTGCCCTGCCGGGTGGCGTACGCCTCGGCGGCTCCACCGGCGGCCGGCGTGGCGGTGTCCCGGCTGCGGGCGGCCGGCGCACGGCGGGTCGCGGTGGCCGGGTACTTCCTGGCGCCGGGTTTGTTCCACGACGGGGTGACCGAGGCGGCTCGGGCGGCCGGTGCGGTGGCGGTGTCCGCCCCGTTGACCGACGCGCCGGAGCTGGTCGAGATGGTGCTGCGCCGGGTCGACGACGGGTCGTCCGGCCGTCTCATGGCGCCGGCGGGCTGAAAACCGGTACCGGACAGCGGTACGCCCCGGTGGGCGAACCCACCGGGGCGTACAGCGGTGTCGTTGGGGATCAGGCGGAGTGAGCGCGCAGCACGCGGAGGCCGCCGCGCCGCTTGACGGCCCGCCGTTCCTCTTCGCTCATCCCGCCCCAGACGCCGGCGTCCTGACCTGACTCGAGCGCCCACTGCAGGCACTGGTCGGTCACGGAGCAGCGCCTGCAGACGGCCTTTGCCTGCTCGACCTGCAGCAGAGCCGGTCCAGACGTCCCGATCGGGAAGAACAGCTCCGGGTCCTCGTCGCGGCAGACACTATGGTGACGCCAGTCCATGGCGGCAACACTCCTCATTCTGGATGGGTGGCGAACAATTGCTTGTCGTGCGTTTCCTATATGCATCCGCAGTGCCGATGGTGACAGTTAGCGTTCGTCCATTCGGCAGTGCGTGAGCAGGCGTTCAGCGCCGGGGACCTGCTGGAACAGCTCAACCTGACGAGCATATCCAGGCAATGTCCCGGTAACTCAAGTCCGCTTGTGAATACTTTCACGAACGCTCGTGATGTCAAGGGTGACGCTCGGAAAAACTCCGGGCGGTGAGCAAGCCCACAGCCCCTTTGTCCGGTTTTCGGGGCCTTCCCGATTACCCGCCGTGCCACAGTCGAGGATCAATATAGTACAGTCCGCGTGACATTGCTGACATTTCCGGCACCTGCCCCTCGGTGTGGCGGTGACCCGTCGATGCGGTTGTGGCCACCGTGTCGACCTAGGGCAGTACCCGAGACCTAGCAGATTACTCTCAGTGCGGCGGGAACGGAGGTGAATCTGACTTTCTCCCGCTCGCCGAGATAGTCCCCGTCCAGCTGAAACGCCTGCGGACGGCTGGAGAGCAGGGTGAACTCCGGCGTGTCATGGAGTCGTAACACCTGCCGACCGCGCGGATCCGGCTGCCGGGAGAAGAATTGCGTCACTGTCCGTGTTGTGCTAGCCACCCGGAGCTGACGCAACGCCAGCACATCCAGCCCGAGATCGAACGACGCGGCCGGGTTCGGGTTGACCTCCCGGTCGCCCAGGTACGTCCACGGCGCCGTGTTCTGGATGATGACGGTGGCCAGCTCGGCCTCGGCCGCCTCGCCCGGACGCTCCAGGGTGATCGCCGGGTGCCGCCGGTCCGAGGCGAGGAAGTACTGGTTCATGATCGAACGCAGATAGAGCGTCGGCGTGGACACCCGACCCTTCCGCCGGGCCTGCTCCACCCGGTGGATGACCGCGGCGTCCAGGCCGAACCCGGCGCAGAAGGTGAAGTAGCGGTCGTCCGCGCGGCCCAGCCCGACCGTTCGGCTCCGGCCCAGCCGCAACCCTTCGAGGATCATGCTGGTCGCCTCCGGCCACTCCCGGGGCAGGCCCAGCGCACGGGCGAACACGTTCGTCGAGCCACCCGGCACGGTCGCCAGCGCGGGCAGCCGCTCGGCCATCGGCGCGTCATCGGCGCGGGACGGCGGGTCGGCCGTCATCAGGCCGTTCACCACCTCGTTCACGGTGCCGTCGCCACCGAGGGTGACAACGAGGTCGACACCCTCCGCGGCGGCCTCCCGCGCCAACGCCATGGCGTGCCCACGCCGGCGGGTGTAGCGCACGCTGAGGTCGACTTCGCTGCGCAGCGCCCGGACAAGCACGTCCCGGCTGCGTTCGCTGGTGGTGGTGGCCTTTGGATTGACCACCAGGACGGCCCGCATGGGCGGCACTGTACCTCTCGGTAGCCCGGGTATCGTGGCGCGCGTGACCATCGACTCGGCCCCGTTTCCCGTCACGCTCCGCTGGGCGGTGCGGCTGCTGTGGGCGGAGGCGGCCGCCGTCGGGCTGATCGCGGCATGGCTGGTCTGGGCCGACCTCACGGCCACCACCACCGACCTGGCGTCGGCGTTGCTGGTGACCGCGTTCGCCATCGGGGCCGCCGTCGTGCTCTGGGCGCTGGGCCGGGCGCTGTCGCGCCGAAAGGCCGGCGCCCGCGCGCCCGCGATCGTGCTTCAGCTGATGCTGCTGCCGATCGGGTGGTTCATGATCCAGGGTGGGCTGGGCTGGCTGGGCGTGCCGCTGATGGCGCTCGGTCTGGGCGTGGGCTGGCTGCTGGTCAGCCCACCGACGACCCGGGCGCTCGGCTTCGAGTGACCAGGCCGGCGTGCGCCGGGCGGCCTGAGTCGGGCCGGCGTGCGCCGAGCCGGTCAGTAGCCGCCGGAGCGGCGGGTCAGCAACGCGATCGTGGCCCGACCGTCGACGGCCGTGGCGGACGCCGACGTGGTCAACGCGGTGAGCACCTTCCAGGCGAAGGACGACTCGGCGGGCAGCGTGGCTCCGCGCACGGTCGGCACCGTCACCTCGACTGTCAACGCGTCCTCGGTGACCGCGAAGCGGCACTCCAACTCGGCGTCGCGGGTGGCGATGGCGAGCAGCATCGCGCACGCCTCGTCGACCGCGATCCGCAGATCCTCGATCTCGTCGAGCGCGAACTGCAACCGGGCCGCGAGACCGGCGGTGGCGGTGCGGAGCACGCCGAGGTAACCGCCGTCGGCAGGCACCGTGAGGTGCACCACGTCGTCGTCGGTCGCTGGCTGGCCAGTCAGTTGAGTCACGCCTCATCCCCCCGGTCGGGGACTCTACCCGGTCGGTCGCCCGTGCGCGTGTCAGCGGTGGCGGCATGGTCGGCCAGTTCGCGCAGCGCGTCGCCACCGAGCCGATAGGGCACCCACTCGCTCATCGGCTGCGCGCCGATCGAGGCGTAGAAACCGGCGGCCGGGTTCCAGTTGATCATCCACCACTCCAGTCGCCGGTAGCCGCGTCGTACGCAGATCTCGGCCAGGGTGGCGAGCAGCAGCCGACCCGCCCCGGTGCCCCGGGCGGCCGGCCGCACGTAGAGGTCCTCCAGGTAGATGCCGTGCACGCCGGCCCAGGTGGAGAAGTTGAGGAACCACAACGCGAAGCCGATCGGCTCGTCCTGCTCATCGACCGCGACGTGACCGAAGAGCGCCGGAGCCGGCGCGGGGCTGGACGCGTCCGAGGCCGCGCCGCTGTCCGGAGCGGCCGGGAACAGGGCCGAGGTCAACTGCTCCGCGGTGAGGTGGCACTGGTCGGGGGCCCGCTCGTACTCCGCCAACTCGTGCACCATGGCGACGACGGCCGGCACGTCCTCGGGACGTGCCGGCCGGATCGTCGGAGTGACCGATGGGGTCACGCCTTCTTGGTCTCCCAGAAGATCTTCGAGATCTCGTCGATCTTCGCGAGCAGCTTGTCGGCGGTGGCCGGGTCGAGGCTGCCCTTGACGCCACCGGCGCCGGCGAGCTTGGTGGCCTCGTTGAACAGGCTGTGCAGGTTCGGGTACTTCTCGAAGTGCGGCGGCTTGAAGTAGTCGGTCCACAGCACCCACAGGTGGTGCTTGACCAGTTCGGCGCGCTGCTCCTTGATGATGATGGCGCGGGTGCGGAACTCCGGGTCGGTGTTCGCCTGGTACTTCTCGCAGATCATTTTGACCGATTCGGCCTCGATCCGGGCCTGGGCCGGGTCGTAGACGCCGCACGGTAGGTCGCAGTGAGCGCTCGCGGTGACGCGGGGCGCAAGGATGCGCAGAAATCGCATCGGGATCCTCCATGGGAAGTTTGCGATGATCAAAGGCGACATTACTCCTGGGGATGCTCCCCTCACCGGGTGGAGGTGAAACCAATGGGCACCGATCACCCGGCGGAGGCGGCGCGGCTGCGCGGGCCGGTGACCGCCGTTCTGGTGGTTGGCCCGTCCATGGCACCCACCCTGCGGCACGGCGACTCGGTCCTGGTCCGCCCCGGTGACCACCGGATCCGACCCGGGGACGTGGTGGTCGCGGTCTTCCGGAGTCGTCCCGACCTGCTGGTGGTGAAGCGGGCGGTCCGGAAACAGGACGGCGGCTGGTGGCTGCGCGGGGACAACGACCTGGTCACCGACGACTCCCGGGCGTACGGGGTGGCGGACGTGCGGGGGCGGGTGGTGGTCCGCTACTGGCCACGCCCCGGCCGGGTGCGCCGTCGTTAGATATGACCCTGCTCACACCCGGGGGGTAGGGCCGGCACTATGCTTGGAAGTGACCGGGTGACCCCCTGCACCGCGCGCCATCGCTCGCCGCCCACCTCGCGGCCGGCTGGCCCGCTCCGTCTGCTCGACAGATCCTGGAGTCACCACCATGTCTTCGTCCACCATGGACCCCGCTGATCCCGTCTTCCTGCTGCACCGTGGCGGCAAGATGGCCGTCACCTCGACCGTGCCGCTCACCAGCAGGGAAGATCTCTCCCTGGCGTACACCCCGGGGGTGGCGCGGGTGTGTGAGGCGATCGCCGCCGATCCCGCCCTGGTGGACGACTACACCTGGGTGTCGCACACCGTCGCGGTGGTCACCGACGGCTCGGCGGTCCTCGGGCTCGGCAACATCGGCCCGCGCGCCGCGCTGCCGGTGATGGAGGGCAAGGCGGTGCTGTTCAAGCAGTTCGGCGGGGTGGACGCCGTGCCGGTCTGCCTGGACACCCAGGACGCGGACGAGATCGTCGCCGTGGTCCGGGCGCTGGCCCCCTCGTTCGGTGGGATCAACCTGGAGGACATCAGCGCGCCGCGCTGCTTCGAGATCGAGCGCCGGCTCGACGAGGCGCTGGACATCCCGGTCTTCCACGACGACCAGCACGGCACCGCGATCGTGGTGCTCGCCGCGCTGCGCAACGCCGCCACCCTGCTCGACCGCAAGCTCGGTGACCTGCGGGTGGCGGTGAGCGGCGCGGGCGCGGCCGGGGTGGCCGTGACGAAGATGCTGATCGCCGGGGGCGTCAACCCCGACCAGGTGGTGGTCTGCGACTCCAAGGGGATCATCGGCCGGCACCGCACCGAGCTGACCGGCACCAAGGCCGAGCTGGCGGCGAACACCAACGCCGACGGCCGCCACGGCGACATCACCGAGGCGCTGCGCGATGCGGACGTGCTGATCGGGGTCTCCGGCGGGCAGATCCCCGAGGCGGCGGTGGCCGGGATGGCCCCCGGCGGGATCGTGTTCGCGCTGGCCAACCCGACCCCGGAGGTGCACCCCGAGGTGGCCGCCCGGCACGTCGCGGTGGTCGCCACCGGGCGCAGTGACTACCCCAACCAGATCAACAACGTGTTGGCCTTTCCGGGTGTGTTCCGCGGCGCGCTGGACGCCGGTGCGACCCGGATCACCGAGGCGATGAAGGTCGCCGCCGCGGACGCCATCGCCGGTGTGGTGGCCGAGTCGCTGACCGCCGACGCGATCGTTCCCTCGCCGCTGGACCCGCGCGTCGCGCCGGCCGTCGCCGAGGCGGTCGCCGAAGCCGCCCGCCGCGACGGCGTCGCCCGCCGCTAGGCGCGGCCTGTGCGCACGCCTGGGCCGGGGGTGTTCCGGCGCGGCATGCGCCGCCGGTCTGTGCGCACGCGTGGGCCGGGGGCGCTCCGGCGCGGCATGCGCAGCCGGTCTGCGTGCACGCGTGGGCCGGGGGCGCTCCGGCGCAGCATGCGCCGCCGGTCTGCGTGCACGGCTTCTTAACGGGCGCTCAGCTTGTTACCGTGCCGATCATGCGTGCTGCCTTTGCCTCCCGCTTCGACGACGCCGACCCGCTCGCCGCGCTCACCGTCGGTGAGCGGCCCGAGCCGACCCAGCCGGCCGACGACTGGGTGACCGTGCAGGTGCGAGCCACCTCGCTCAACCACCACGACCTCTGGTCGCTGCGCGGGGTGGGGCTCGCCGAGGCCCAGCTGCCCATGATCCTCGGCTGCGACGCGGTCGGGCTGGACCCGGAGGGCCGCCCGGTGGTCGTGTACCCGGTGGTGGTCACTCGGGGTGACCCGCGCGGGGTCTCCATCCTCTCCGAGCACTTCGCCGGGACGCTCGCCGAGCGGGTCGCCGTACCCCGGTCGAATCTGATCCCGCTGCCCGACGGCATGGCGGCGACCGACGCGGCGTGCCTGCCCACGGCCTGGCTGACGGCCTGGCGGATGCTGACCACCAAGGGCCGCGTCGCGGACGCCGACAGCGTGCTGGTCCAGGGCGCGGGCGGTGGCGTCGCCACCGCGGCCGTCGCGCTCGCCGTCGCGATGGGCAAGCGGGTGTACGCGACCAGCCGCGACGCCGCCAAGCGGGACCGGATCTCGGCCCTCGGCGCCACCGCCGTGGAACCCGGTGCCCGGCTGCCGGAACGGGTCGACGTGGTGATCGAGACGGTCGGCGCGGCCACCTTCGACCACTCGCTGAAGTCGGCCGCGCCGATGGCCCGGATCGTGGTCTCCGGGGCGACCGCCGGGCACGAGCCGACGGTCAACCTGCGTCGGGTCTTCGCGATGCAGTTGGAGATCCTGGGCACCTCGATGGGTACGCCGGGCGAGTTGTACGAGCTGCTGGCGTTCTGCTCCGAGAACGAGGTGCGCCCGGTGGTGGACAGCGTCGTCCCGTTCAGCCAGGTCGAGAACGCCTTCGCCCGCCTGCACTCCGGCGACGCCTTCGGCAAGGTCGTCATCGACCACACCGCCTAAAGCCCCCCCGCCCCCGGGGGCTGGCGCGGGGCGGGTTACAGGTGGTCGTCGAGGGTGGCTATGTCGCCGCGGGTGGCGTCGGTGGCGATGCGCTTCTTGGCCGCCGGGTCGCCGTAGAGCGACCAGCGCAGGAACTCGACAGTCGTGTCCGAGACGACTCGCAGCGCGGCCTTGTCCTTGAGCATCGTCCGCCCGTGGTCGCCCCTGGGCAGGCTCAGCATCGCCTTGGGCCAGGGCACCTTGTCGTACGCCGCCTTGCCCGCCGCGTAGTCGACCACCTCGTCCAACTCGCCGTGCACGAACAGTTGCGGCGCGGACGCGCCGGCGAACGCGGTGCCCACGCCGAGGGCCGTGCCGGCGAACACCACTCCCGCGTCCAGCCGCTTGTCCCGGCTGGCGGTGAAGAGGCCGATGGTGGTCACCCCGCCCGCCGAGTGCCCGGCCGCGGCGACCCGCTCGCCGTCCACCCGGCCGCGCAACGAGTCGCCGGCCGTGCCGTCCAGCGCCAACACCTGATCCAGCGCGTACGACACGTCGGCCGGCTGGTTGAGCACGTCGAGGACGTTGTTGTCGCCGCCGGAAGAGGTGTGCGGGAACGTCGGCGCGGCCACCACGAAACCCGCCGCCGCCCACCGGGTCAGCAGCGTGGCGTAGTCGTCCGGCCGCCCGCCCAGCCCGTGGCTGAACATCACCACCGGAAACCGGCCCTCGGCCGCCGTCGCGGACCGTCTGGCCGCGCCGCCGGATTCCCCGGCCGCCGGGTACCAGAGCGTCGTCGGCAGCGCCCGGCCGTCCCGGTTCAGCTTCAGTTGGCGTACGCCGACCGCGAAGCTGCGTTGCGGGGCCTTGCCAGCGGGAACCTTCGGAGTTGGTGTGGCGGCGGGCGGTCGTTCGACGGGTGCCTGCCGGTCCTCGTTCTTCCGGGCGTCCGCGGAGCAGCCGACGAGACCGGCCAGCAACACGGTGCCGGCCAGCAGTGCCGGGGTGACGCGACGGGACATGAATCCGATTGTGCCTCGCCCACCGGACCTGCCCGGTGCGTTCTGGCGCGGTGTGTCCATTCGATCACCCGACGTCGCACGGCCGGCACCGGGCGTACTCAGGCCGCGGCGCGTTCGGCGAGTGGGCGCCGCCGCCGTGTGGTGTCGGTCAGTGCGCGGAGTGGGAAGGCGGCGTTGGGGTTGTACCTGTTCGTCCCGGGCGGCACGATCTCGTCGATCCGGTCGAGGGTCGCGTCGTCCAGGGTGAGCGTGGCGCCCGCGAGCAGATCCTCCAGTTGCGGCAGGGTGCGCGGTCCGATGATCGCCGAGGTGACGGCCGGGTGGGCAACGGTGAAGGCGATGGCCAACTGCGGAAGCGTGCAGCCGAGACTGGCCGCGAGGTCGACGAGCTGCTCGACGGCGTCGAGCTTGGCGGCGTTCTCGGCGATCGTGGGGTCGAACTGTGCCGGCCGCAGGGCGGCCCGCCCGGTCGTCAGGTCGACGGGCTGGTCCCTGCGGTACCTCCCGCTGAGGAACCCGAAGGCGAGCGGGCTCCAGACCAGCACTCCCATCCCGTAGCGCTGGCAGACCGGGAGGGTCGAGGCCTCCACCCCGCGGGCCAGGATCGAGTACGGCGGCTGCTCGGTGCGCAGCCGTCCGAGGCCGCGACGCTCGGACACCTGGTGCGCCTCGACGATCTCCTCGGCCGGGAACGTCGAGCAGCCGAAGGCGCGGATCTTTCCGTCGCGGACGAGGTCGGTGAGCACCGAGAGCGTCTCCTCGATGTCGGTCGCGGGGTCGGGACGGTGGATCTGGTAGAGGTCGATCCAGTCGGTGTTCAGACGCCGCAGGCTGCCCTCGACCGCCTTCAGGATCCACCGCCGCGAGTTGCCGCCCTGGTTGGGGCCCTCGCCCATCGGAAAGTGCACCTTGGTGGCCAGTACGACGTCGTCGCGGCGCCCCCGCAGCGCCGTGCCGACGATCTCCTCGGACTCACCCCGGCCGTACATGTCGGCGGTGTCGACCATGTTGATGCCCTGGTCGAGCGCGGTGTGGATGATCCGGGCGCAGTCGTCGTGGTCGGGGTTTCCGACGGCACCGAACATCATGGTCCCGAGGCAGTGGGTGCTCACCTCGATGCCGGTGCCGCCGAGAGTGCGATAGCGCATGTCGATGTTCTCCTCGGTGCTCCAGTAGTGATCACCTGGCACCGTAGGAGCTGGAGTCGGCTCTAGGTCAACCCTCGTTACCCTGCTCGGCATGGTTGAGGTCACCGAGACGCTGAGCATCGGACAGGTTGCCGAACGCACCGGTCTGAGCGTGCACACCCTCCGCTTCTACGAGCAGGAGGGCATCTTCGTCAGCCCGGTCCGCCGTGGCTCCACCGGACGTCGTCTCTACAGCCAGGACGACGTGGACTGGCTGACCGTCTGCGTCATCCTCCGCGCCTCCGGCATGCCACTGCCGGCGCTGCGCCGCTACACCGAACTCGTTCGTGCGGGCGCGGGCAACGAGGAGGAACGACTCGCGCTCATGCGTGAGCACCACGGGCGCGTCACGGACCAGATCGACAGGCTCACCCAGAGCCTGGATCTGATCACCTTCAAGGTCGGGGTGTACGAGGACCTGCTCGACAAGGCCCGGCCCGCGGTCGGGCCAGGTCGTCCGCGTCAGTGGGCCGGGGGCGATGCCGGGTGACCAGCTTCGCTAGGGTCACCGACATGCCTGAGAACTACACGGACCCCAGCGGCAACACCGAGGCGTTCCGCGCCTTCAACCAGACGCCGGAGACTGCGGCGCCGACGGAGACCCCGTCCCGCCTGCCGCTCATCATCGGTGCGGCAGTGGTCGTCGTGGTGCTGGTGGCACTCGTCGCCTGGCTGGCGACCGGCTGATCGAGTCGCACCGACTCACGCGCACCCTCGGGCTTCCCGGGGGTGCGCGCCTGCGTGGCGTCAGGCCGCCCCGACCACGTCCCGGGTCTGCCGGGCGATCTCCCGCTCCTCGTCGGTCCGGATGACACACACGCTCACCTCGGCGCCCTCGGGCGAGATCAACCGGTCGCCCGCGCCGTCGTTACGGGCGTCGTCCACGGTGATGCCGAGCCGGCCCAGGCCGGCCAGCGCGGCAGCCCGCACCGGCGCGGCGTTCTCGCCGACCCCGGCGGTGAAGGCGATCGCGTCGACGTGGCCGAGCAGCGCGTAGTACGCCCCGACGTACTCGGTGATCCGCCGGCAGTACACGTCGAAGGCCAGTGCCGCCGCCCGGTCACCGGCCGCCCGACGTTCGAGCACCTCACGCATGTCGTTGGCGCCGGTCAGCCCCAACAGGCCGCTGCGGTGGTTGAGCAGGTCGTCGATGTCGTCCACGGACAGCCCACCCTCCCGGCGCAGGTGGAAGATCACGGTCGGGTCCACGTCGCCGCTGCGGGTGCCCATCACCAGCCCCTGCAACGGGGACATGCCCATCGAGGTGGCGACGCTGCGACCGTTCGCCACCGCGCACGCGCTGGCCCCGTTGCCCAGGTGCAGGGTGATCGTGTTGACCCGCTCGTACGGGCGGCCCAACAGCTCGGCGGTACGCCGGGACACGTACGCGTGCGAGGTGCCGTGGAAGCCGTACCGGCGGATGTCGTACCGCTCGGCGGTGTCCCGGTCGATCGCGTACGTCGCGGCGGCCTCCGGCAGGGTGTGGTGGAACGCGGTGTCGAAGACGGCGACCTGCGCGACGTCCGGCAGCGCCGCGCGGGCCACCTCGATGCCGGCCAGGTTCGCCGGGTTGTGCAGCGGGGCGAGCGGCACCAGATCCTTGATCGCGGCCAGCACCTCGTCGTCGACGAGCACCGGTGCGGCGAACCTCCGGCCGCCGTGCACCACCCGGTGCCCCACCGCGGTCAGCCCGGTCAGGTCCAGACCGTCCAGGATCTGCCGGACCGCACCGGCGTGGTCCGCCGGGCCGCCGCCGGGCTCACCGACCCGCTCGACGGTGCCGTGGTCGAGCACCCGGTCCCCGTCGTAGTGGCGCCACTTCACCGACGACGACCCGCAGTTCAGCACCAGCACCCGACTCACGAGGGCTCCTCCGTTGCCGCCTGGATGGCGGTGATCGCCACCGTGTTGACGATGTCCGGCACTCCCGCGCCGCGGGACAGGTCGTTCACCGGCCGGCGTAGGCCCTGCATGACCGGGCCGACGGCGACCGCCCCGGCGGAGCGCTGCACCGCCTTGTACGTGTTGTTGCCCGTGTTCAGGTCCGGAAAGATGAAGACGGTGGCCTGACCGGCGACCGGGCTGCCGGGCAGCTTCGTCGCCGCCACCGCGGGGTCGATCGCCGCGTCGTACTGGATCGGCCCCTCCACCAGCAGGTCGGGCCGGCGCTCCCGGACCAGGGCGGTGGCCATGGCGACCTTCTCCACGTCCGCGCCCGCGCCGGAGCTGCCGGTGGAGTACGACAGCATGGCCACCCGGGGTTCGATGCCGAACCGGGCGGCGGTGTCGGCCGACGAGATCGCGATGTCGGCGAGCTGGGGGGCGTCCGGGTCGCGGTTGACCGCGCAGTCGCCGTAGACCAGCACCCGGTCGGCGAGCAGCATGAAGAAGACGCTGGACGCCACCGACACGTTCGGCACGGTACGGATGACCTCGAACGCCGGTCGGATCGTCGCGGCGGTGGTGTGCGTCGCGCCGGAGACCATGCCGTCGGCCCGGCCGGTCGCCACCATCAGCGTGCCGAAGTAGTTGGGCTGGGCCACGATGTCGTACGCCAACTCGGCGCTGACACCCCGGTGGGCGCGCAGCCGCGCGTACTCGGCGGCGAAGTCGTCGCGCCACCCGCTGGTGACCGGGTCGACGACGTTCGCGTCACCGAGGTCGATGCCCAGCTCGCGGGTGCGTCGGGTGATGTCGTCCGGCCGGCCGAGCAGGGTCAACTCGGCGACGCCCCGGCGCAGCAGGATCTCGGCCGCGCGCAGGATCCGCTCGTCGGCGCCCTCCGGCAGCACCAGGTGCCGCGGCTTCGACCGGGCCCGGTCGATCAGTTCGTTCTCGAACATCAGCGGGGTCACCCGCGTCGACCGGCTGACCCGCAGCCGGCGGGCCAGGTCGTCGGTGTCCACGCAACGCTCGAACGCCCCCAGCGCCGCCTCCACCTTGCGCGGGTTCGCCGTGCTGGGCCGGCCCTCGATCCGACTGGACGCGGCCACGGTGTCGTAGCTGTCGCTACCTACGGAGAGCACCGCCAGCCCGGTGTTCAGGCCCTCCACCAGCCGCATGACCCTGGGGTCGGGCTGAACGCCGAGGGTGAGCACCAGCCCGGCCACCGACACCTGCCCGGCCACGTGCGCGGCACTCGCGGCCACCAGCAGGTCGGCCCGGTCTCCGGGGGTGATCACCAGGGCGCCCTCGGTGAGGTGGCCCAGCAGCGTCGGCACATGCGCCGCGCCGACCACGAAGTCCAGGACGTCCCGACCGAGCGCCGCGTCGTCCCCGGCCAGCAGGGTGGCGCCGAGCGCCGCCGCCACCTCGGCCACCGTCGGCGCCGACACGCTCGGCACCTCCGGGATGGCGTACGCGGGGACCGGCAGGTCCGGCAGCGTCATCGGCTCGGTGACCCGGTTGGCGATCACCGCGAGCACCGTCGCGCCCAGGTCGGCCAGATCGTGGTACGCCCCGCGCACAGCCGCCGCCACCGCCGACGGCTCCTGCCCGAAGCCGTCCACCACCGGCACCACGACGCTGCCGAACTCGGTGGCCAGCCGGGCGTTGAAGGCCAACTCCCGAGGGTGGGCCGGGTCGCCCGGGTCGTCGAAGTCGCTGCCCACCACGACCACCGCCGGGCACTGCCGCTCCACCGCCCGGTACCGCTCGACGACCGTGGAGATCAGCTCCTCGCGCCGGCCGTCGGCGACAAGCGCCGCAGCCTGGGAGTAGGTCGCCCCGGCCAGCTCGGCAAGCGGCAGCTCGACCCGGTACCGCTCGCTGAGCAGGGCGAGGATCGGGTCCTGCCCGGTGTCGGAGACCAACGGCCGGAACACCCCGATCCGCCCCACCTGACGGGACAACAACTCCGCCAGTCCGAGGGCAACCGTCGACTTCCCCCCACCGGACCCCACGCTGGTCAGATACACACTGCGAGCCACAGCCCCCACCCTAAAAGATCGCAAACCCCAAAACCCCACCCCCACCCAGCCTGCCCCGCCCGCCCCCACCCCGCCCGCCCTCGGCCGACCCACCCACCCCCGCCCCCGGCCGGCCTGTTCCCGGTGATCATGGGGTTATTGCCCGACACGCCGACGACACGCGCGGATAACCTCATGATCACCGCTGACGGGGCGGCGGGGCGGCGGGGCGGCCGGCCCTCTCCCCGCCCGCCCTCGGTGATCATGAGGTTGTTGCTCGACACGCCGACGACACGCGCGGCTAACCTCATGATCAACGCGGACGGGGCGGGGTAACGCGGACGGGGCGGGGCAACGCGGACGGGGCGGGGTGGGGCGGGGCGGGGTGGGGCGGGGCGGGAGGGGGTTAGGCGTCTTCGTCGTCTGGGTCGTCTAGGCGGGCCAGGTAGGTGGCCAGGCGTTCGATGGGGGTTTCGAAGTCGGGGTTGAGGTCCACGAAGTCGCGTAGGCGTTCACCCAGCCACTCCAGGGTCACCTGCTCTTCGCCCCGGCGCTCGACGAGCTCCTCGATGCCACGGTCGGTGAAGTACATGGGTACGTCCTCGTGCTCGGCCCGGGTCGGACCGGGCGGGTTCGGTTGGTGGGTGCGTGGATGGTCGACTGGTCAACAGGTAGGCCAGCGCGGGGTGGACCGGGCGGGACCGACGCGAGCCGGGGCAGGACCGCTGTGAAACGGCCCTGCCCCGGCTCGCGTGGTGCGGTCAGGTCACGGGCGGGGGAGAGCCGCCTCGATCAGTGCGTTCTGCTCGACCTCGTGGGTCTTGGCCGAGCCGACCGCCGGGGCGGCCGCGGCCGGGCGGGAGATCCGCCGCAGCCGGACGTCCGTGAGGTGCTCCAGCAGGTTGAGCGCGACGAACGACCAGGCGCCCTGGTTGGCCGGCTCCTCCTGCACCCAGGCGAAGTCCTCCGCGTTCGGGAACTGCGCGAGGGCGGCCCGGATCTCTTCCACCGGCAGCGGGTACAGCTGCTCGATGCGGAGGATCGCGGTGTCGGTGACGCCGCGATCCTGCCGGGCCTGGAACAGGTCGTAGTAGACCTTGCCGGAGCAGAGCAGCACCCGCTTCACCGCCTCCGGTGCCGGGGCGGCCGGGTCGCGCAGCACCGGCTGGAAGGTGCCGGTGGTGAAGTCCTCCACCGAGGAGACGCAGAGCTTGTGCCGCAGCAGCGACTTCGGTGTGAACACCACGAGCGGCTTGCGCTTGGGCGACAGGGCCTGGCGGCGCAGCAGGTGGAAGTAGTTCGCCGGGGTCGTCGGGATGGACACCCGCATGTTGTCCTCGGCGCACATCTGTAGGAACCGCTCCGGCCGGCCGGAGGTGTGGTCCGGGCCCTGGCCCTCGTGGCCGTGCGGCAGCAGCAGGGTGATGGCGGAGCGCTGGCCCCACTTCACCTCGCCGGAGGAGATGAACTCGTCGATCACCGACTGGGCGCCGTTGACGAAGTCGCCGAACTGGGCTTCCCAGGCGACGAGGGCATTGATGTTCTCCACCGAGTAGCCGTACTCGAAGCCCATCGCCGCGTACTCGCTGAGCAGCGAGTCGTGCACGAAGAACCGGGAGCGTTCGCCGTCGCCGGTGAGCGACTTCAGCGGCAGGTAGTCCTCGCCGGTGCGGGAGTCGACCACCGAGGCGTGCCGCTGGACGAAGGTGCCGCGCCGCGAGTCCTGCCCGGCCAGCCGGACGGTGACCCCGTCGTGCAGCAGCGCCCCGAGCGCGATGATCTCGCCGAAGCCCCAGTCGATGTTGCCCTCGGTGGACATCTTGGCCCGCCGGTCCAGCAGTTGCTGGATCCGCTTGTGCGGGGTGAAGCCCTCCGGGAGGTTGATGTGCGCCTCGCCGATGGCCTTGACCACTGACGCGTCGGTGGCGGTGTCGACCTGCGGCTCCGGCTCCTCCTCGCGGCGCGGCCGGTTGAGCTGCCGTGGCGCCGAGGCGGCGTCCCGGGTGGCCTTGAAGACCTTCTCCAGCTGCGCCTGGTAGTCGCGCAGCAGCTCCTCCGCGTCCTCCACGGTGATGTCGCCGCGACCGATCAGCTCCTCGGTGTAGAGCTTGCGCACCGAGCGCTTCGAATCAATGATCTTGTACATCTGGGGGTTGGACATCGACGGGTCGTCGCCCTCGTTGTGCCCGCGCCGGCGGTAGCAGACCATGTCGATCACGACGTCCTTGTTGAACGTCTGCCGGTACTCGAAGGCCAACCGGGCCACCCGGACCACAGCCTCCGGGTCGTCGCCGTTCACGTGGAAGATCGGCGCCTGGATCATCCGGGCCACGTCGGTGCTGTAGAGGCTGGACCGGCTGTACTCCGGGGCGGTGGTGAAGCCGACCTGGTTGTTGACCACCACGTGCACGGTGCCGCCGGTGCGGTAGCCGCGCAACTGCGACAGGTTGAGCGTCTCGGCGACCACGCCCTGCCCGGCGAACGCGGCGTCACCGTGCACCGCCAGCGGCAGCACGGTGTAACCCTCCAGCTTGAGGTCGATCCGGTCCTGCTTGGCCCGGACGATGCCCTCCAGCACCGGGTCGACGGCCTCCAGGTGCGACGGGTTGGCCACCACCGACACCTTGACCGCGTGCTCGCCGTCGGGGGTGGTGAACTTGCCGTTCTGGCCGAGGTGGTATTTCACGTCGCCGGAGCCCTGCGTCGAGCGCGGGTCCAGGTGACCCTCGAACTCCGAGAAGATCTTCTCGTACGGCTTGCCGACGATGTTGGCCAGCACGTTGAGCCGACCCCGGTGCGCCATGCCGATGACGACCTCGTCCAAGCCGTTCTCGGCGGACGACTCCAACACCTCACCGAGCAGCGGGATCAGCGACTCGCCGCCCTCCAGCGAGAAGCGCTTCTGGCCCACGTACTTGGTCTGCAGGAAGGTCTCGAACGCCTCGGCGGCGTTGAGCCGGTTGAGCACGTGCTTCTGCTCGTCGGCGGACGGCTTCTCGTACTTGCGCTCGATCCGTTCCTGGATCCAGCGCCGCTCCTCCGGGTCCTGGATGTGCATGTACTCGATGCCGACCCGGCGGCAGTAGGAGTCTCGCAGCACGCCCAGGATCGAGCGCAGCTTCATCCGCTGCCGGCCGGCGAAGCCGTTGACCGGGAACTCGCGGTCGAGGTCCCACAGGGTGAGCCCGTGCTGGAGGACGTCCAGGTCGGGGTGCTTGCGGATCTTGAATTCCAGCGGGTCGGTGTCGGCCATCAGGTGACCGCGCACCCGGTACGCGTGGATCAGCTCGTGCACCCGGGCGGTCTTGTTGATCTGACCCTCGGAGTTGACCGCCACGTCGCGCATCCACCGCACCGGCTCGTACGGGATGCGCAGCGAGGTGAAGATCTGGTCGTAGAAGCCGTGCTCGCCGAGGATCAGCTCGTGCATCACCTTGAGGAACTCGCCGGACTGCGCGCCCTGGATGATCCGGTGGTCGTACGTGCTGGTCAGCGTGATGATCTTGCTGACGGCCAGCTCGGCCAGGGTGGCCTCGGACATGCCCTGGTAGGGAGCCGGGTATTCCATCGCGCCCACGCCGATGATCGCGCTCTGCCCCTGCATCAGGCGCGGCATCGAGTGCACGGTGCCGATGCCGCCCGGGTTGGTCAGCGAGATCGTGGTGCCGGAGTAGTCGTCCATGGTCAGCTCGTTGCGCCGCGCCCGCCGGACCACGTCCTCGTACGCCTGCCAGAACTGCCGGAAGTCCATCTGCTCGCAGCCCTTGATGGAGGGGACCACCAGGTTGCGGGTGCCGTCCGGCTTGGCCAGGTCGATCGCGATGCCGAGGTTGACGTGCGCCGGGCGGATCATCGCCGGCTTGCCGTTGGCCTCGGCGAAGGAGTTGTTCATCTCGGGGTGCTGGGCCAGCGCCCGGACCAGCGCGTAGCCGACCAGGTGGGTGAAACTGACCTTGCCACCGCGCCCCCGGGCGAGGTGGTTGTTGATCACGATGCGGTTGTCGACGAGCAGCTTGGCCGGGACCGCGCGCACGCTTGTCGCGGTGGGCACGCTCAGCGAGGCGTCCATGTTCTGGACGATCTTCGCCGCGACGCCCCGCAACGGCGTGGTCTGCGGGCCGTCGGCGCTGGGCGCGGCGGCCGGCTTGGTCGGGGCGGCCTTCGCCGGGGCGGCCTTGGGCGCGGCCGGCGCGGCGGCGGGCTTGGCCGGTGCCGACTGTGCGGCGGCGGGCTTGGCCGGTGCCGGCTGCGCGGCGGACGGCTGCGCTGCGGACGGCTGTGCGGCGCTCGGCTTGCTCGCGGTCGCCGGCGGCGTGGCGCTCGGCTGGCTGACCGTGGCGGCTGCCTCCGGCTGCCCGTCCGGCTCGGGAGCGGCGGCCGGCTTTTCCGACGACTCGGCCCCGCTTGGCGTGGCCGCGCCGGGCGCCGGCCGGTAGTCGGCGAAGAAGTCGTGCCAGGCCGAATCGACGCTCGATGGGTCGGCGAGGTACCGCTGGTACATCTCCTCGACGATCCACTCATTCGGGCCGAAACCCGCCAGTGGGTTCTCCTGCGAAGTCTGCTGGGTCGACACGGCCGGTAATCGCCTCTTTCACGCGGGTTTGTGTGGCACGCGGTGTGTCCCTCGTGCCCGATTAGGAGCACGGACTGGACGGCTCCCAGGCTACGCCGTACCGATCCCGCAGGCATTTCAGCCTCGGTCCCGTGGCCGGATTCACAGAAGATGCCAGAAGTTCAGCAACCGCTGCGCGGCTGGTGAGGGACTGGTAACGCATGGTCGCCCGCGAGGGCGGGGCACCGACCCCGGAGCGGCGGGACTGTCGCCGCCGTCCCGGGGTCGGGACCGCCGTCAGGCGATGTCGCGCCGTCGGGTGATCAGGACGCCGACGACCCCGGTGACCAGGGCGTAGCCGACCAGCACCAGCGCGCCGACCCACCAGGACGGGGTGAACTCCGAGGTGCCCTCCGTGATCATGACCTGGGACGCCACCGCCGGCCAGACCACCTGCCACTTGAGCACCGCCTGGCTGTCCAGCAGGTTCGACAGGAGCAGGAACAGCAGACCCACCACCTGCGTGCCGATCAGGTAGAGCACCGCCGCCGTGATCACCGCTCCGAGCTGGTTGGTGATCAGCGTGCCGATGCCCACCCCGAGGATCGTCCAGATGGCGTACGCGAGCAGGTTGAACAGCAGCGCCCGCTGCACCGGCCACTCACCGAGCTGGGTGCCGTAGTCGTTCAGGGACAGGAAGATCGAGCCGGCGGCCAGGTCGATGAGCGTCGTCGCCAACCAGAACATGAAGCCGAGCAGGCTGGCGGCGATGAGCTTGCCGACGATGACCGACGTACGCCGGGGAGTCGTCAGGAACGTCGTCGTCGCGGTCTGGTGGAAGAACTCGTTGGTGACCATCAGGATGCCGATGAGCATCACGAACATCAGCCCGAGGTACTGGCCCGAGGTGTAGAGGTTCGCCGCCTGCGCCGGCGCGGTCGCCTGCTCGGCGCTGACGCCGATGTTCTCGGCGTCGCCACCGAGCGCCGTGACGAGCAACCACGCGTTGATCGCGAACGCCAGGGCGATCGAGAGGAACGCGCCGAGGGCCAGCCACCACCAGGTGCTGGTGGTACGGATCTTGAGCAGTTCGGCTCGGACCAGGTTCATCGGATGCCCGCCTTTCCGGCCGTCAGCTCCAGGAAGACCCGTTCCAGGTCGGGTCGTTCGGTGGTCAGTTCGTGCAGCTCGACCCCGGTGGCCAGGGCGGCCCGGCCGATCGTCGGGGCGTCCACCCCGCCGACCAGCAGCACGCCCTGCTCGTCGGTCTCGATGGTCGCCGACTGCGCCTTCAGGGCCGCGACCAGCGCCTCGGCCTGCGGCGTGCGCACCCGCACCCGGGCGCTCTGCGCCATCGAGCCGAGGACCTGCTCGACAGGTCCCTGCCGGACCAACTGCCCAGCCGCGATGATCACCACGTCGTCGGCGAGCAACTGCATCTCCGACAGCAGGTGGCTGGAGACCAGCACGGTGCGGCCCTCGACGGCGAGGTTCTTGAGGAACCCGCGCATCCACCGGATGCCCTCCGGGTCGAGCCCGTTGGCGGGCTCGTCGAGGATCAGCACGCGGGGGTCACCGAGCATCGCGGCGGCGATGCCGAGCCGCTGCTTCATGCCCAGCGAGTAGCCCTTGAACTTGCGCTTCGCCGCCGGGGTCAACCCGACCAGGGCCAGCGCCTCGTCGGCTCGCTGCCGGGGCAGCCCGGCCGCCGCGCAGATGACCCGCAGGTGGTTGATGCCGGTGCGGCCCTTGTGCGCGCTGGAGGCTTCCAGCACCGCGCCGACGTGCCGCAGCGGGTCCGACAGGTCGGTGTACCGGTGGCCGCTGATGGTGGCCGTGCCGGCAGTCGGCGTGACCAGGTTCAGCAGCATGCGCAGGGTGGTGGTCTTGCCAGCGCCGTTCGGGCCGAGGAAGCCGGTCACCCGCCCCGGTGCCACGGTGAAGGACAGGTTGTTCACCGCCCGCACGTTCTTGTACTGCTTCGTCAGACCGGACACCACGATCTGACCGTCGCTGGTGGGGCTTCGCTGCCCGTCAGTCATCGTTCTCCTCCCGTGTACGGCGTCGAGGTACGCCGTGGCACAGCGTGACGGCCCGGGGCAACAAGGTCAATCAGGCGCGGTCCGTATGTTCGCCTCCGTCGCAGGGCGGAGGCGAGTCCACCCTGCGGACGACGGGCCGGGGCTCAGCGGGCGATCCAGGTCGCCCGGGCCGCGCCGAGCAGCGCACCGTCCGGGCCGTACAGACTGGTGTGCACGAGCGCCTTGCGCCCGTCGACGCCGAGCAGCGCCCCGGTCACCACGCAGTCGTCGCCGGGGTTCGGCAGCGCCGTGACCACGGCGGCGATCCGACCCAGCAGGTACGGGCGGCCCGGCGCGAGCACCGTCCAGCCGCCGGGGCAGTCCAACGCCGCCCAGACCGTGGCCGCGCCGACCTGCGCGGGCGCCCGGAACGGCGCGGCGGTCCGCCCGTCCGGCAGCCGACCGGGAAAGATCCGCAACCCGTCGGTCCGCTGCGGCCCGCAGACATAACAACCCGGAAACGGATGCTCGACCAGGCCGGGATAGCGGGTCGCCGCGGCCACCGCGGTGTCCAGGTCGACCGGGGGTACGACGGCGTCGACCACCCCGGCGGGGCGCACCTCGGCCACCAGCTCGCCGGCCGGGTCCCGGACCTCGTCGCCGACCAGGGTCAACTCGGTCTCCAGCGGCGGTGGCCGGCGCAGCGTCACCTCGACCGGGCCGGTGCCACCCGCCTGGGCGGCGAACACTCCCGCGCTCCAGCCGCCGTTGCCCGAGCCGGCGGGCCCGTTGTAGCGGGACTCGATGCGCATCGTCGACCTCCGGTGGGGCACGTCGGCGTCGTCGCCGGTTCGTCGCGCAGCCTCGCACGACCACCTGCGGGGCGCATCTGCCGGCCGGCGTTCATCCTGCCGACACCGGTGGTCCCCGTGAATGGCAACCCGGGCACCTACACAGATCCCATGGCCGTTCTGCATGCCGCTGGCGCACCCTTGACGACCAGCGGATACACCCTGCTGATCGCCGACGACCCCACCCAGGTCGCGGCCGCGCAACGCCTGCGCCACGAGGTGTTCGCCACCGAACTCGGCGCCACCCTCCTCCCCGGCGCGGCCGGGCTGGACGTGGACCCCTTCGACGCGTACTGCGACCACCTGATCGTCCGCGAGGACAGCACCGGCGAGGTGGTCGGCACGTACCGGCTGCTGCCGCCGGGGCGCACCGACCGGCGGTACGCCGAGGACGAGTTCGACCTCGGTGCGCTCGATCCGCTCCGTGACGACCTCGTCGAGGCGGGTCGGTCCTGTGTGCACCCGGACCACCGCTCCGGCGCGGTGATCAACCTGATGTGGGCCGGCATCACCCGGTACCTGCACCTGCGGGGCTCCCGGTGGCTCGGCGGCTGCGCCTCGGTGCCGGTGGACGACGGCGGACGGACGGTCGCCGGCGTGTGGGCCCAGGCACAGGCCCGGCACCTGTCACCGCCGCCGCTGCGGGTCCGACCGCTGCGACCCTGGTTCGCCAACCCGGCCGCCGCCTCCGCCGATCCGGCCGGGCGCGTCGCGGTACCGCCGCTGCTGCGTGGCTACCTCCGGCTCGGCGCGTGGATCTGCGGCGAGCCGTCGTACGACCCCGACTTCGGGTGCGCGGACTTCTACGTGCTCTTCTGCCTGGACCGGATGAATCCGCGTTACCTGCGGCACTTCCTCGGTGGGGCAGAGCG
Source organism: Micromonospora sp. NPDC049101 (assembly GCF_040648675.1). Classification (NCBI taxonomy): domain Bacteria; kingdom Bacillati; phylum Actinomycetota; class Actinomycetes; order Micromonosporales; family Micromonosporaceae; genus Micromonospora; species Micromonospora sp. NPDC049101. The sequence goes on from NZ_JBEZED010000005.1 coordinate 116,078, forward strand.
GTGACCGCCGTACCGCACGACCTGTGGCGGCCCTCGTCGGGTTGCGGCGACGGCTGTCTGCCGACGGACGGCGAGGTGCCCACGGTGCCGGTGGCCCGTCGGGTGCTCCGGCTGGTCGCCGTGACCGGCATGCTGCTGGCCGGTGTCGGCCTGGTGGTGCTGCTGCCCGTGCTGCCGACCCAGGAACGGCAGGCGGCGGTACGCGGTTGGGCCCGGGCCACCGCGGGTGCCTTCGGCGTCCGGCTGGTGATCCGGGGCCGGCTGCCCCGACGACGGGCGCTGCTGGTCGCCAACCACGTCTCGTGGCTGGACGTCATCGCGATGTTGGCGGTAGCGCCCACCCGGATGGTCGCGAAGCGGGAGATCCGTTCCTGGCCGGTGGTCGGCCTCCTGGCCGCGGCGGCGGGGACCGTCTTCGTGGACCGCTCCCGGCCGCGGGCGCTGCCGAGCATGGTCGGCCGGGTCGCCGACACGTTGCGCGCCGGCCGGTCGGTGGCGGTCTTTCCGGAGGGTACGACCTGGTGTGCCGGTGAGGGTGCCGCCGACTGCCGCCCCGGCGGCGGTTTCCGGCCCGCGACGTTCCAGGCGGCCATCGACACGGGCAGCCCGGTGGTGCCGCTGCGGCTCGCCTACCGCTGCGCGGCCACCGGTACGACCACCACGGCCGCCGCCTTCCTCGGTGCGGACACGCTGCTGCGATCGGTGGCCCGGGTGGTCGCGGTGCGGGAACTTGTGGTGTCGGTGACGATCACCGCAGCTCTGCACCCGGCCCGTGCCGCCGACCGGCGGTTGCTGGCCCGAGCCGCCGAGTCGGCCGTACACCTGTTGCCTGCGGCGGCCGTGGTGCCGCGGGCCCGGCTGCGTCCACTGCCCACGGCGACCCCGGCCGTCGCTGCGCCCACGGCGACGCCGCTCGTCGGTGGCGGGCTGGACCTGGCGGCCTGAGGGGGAGTGTCGGCGGCGCGCTTATTCACTCCGACCTGAACCCGGCCAACCTCGAACAGGCTGGCGGCGGGTGGGCCCGGTACCGGCTGATGCCTGTGAGTCATCAAGATGACTCACAGGCATCACGCTCGCGGAGGCATACCCGGCCGTCGGCCGGATGCCACCAACTCGCGACCTGTCTTGTGCTGTCGCGATGTATCGCGTTACTGTCTGCTCGTCGGGCGCGCGTCGGCGCGCCGCCGAGAGGGAGGACGCGCCATGGCCGGATGGACTGTCGAGAGCCCGCGGCGGCTCACCCTGGACGGGCCGGTCACCCGCCTGGACGTCCGCCTGGTGAGCGGACGGCTCAACGTGGTCGCCGCCGACGGCCCCGCCCGGGTCGACGTCACCCAGGTCGGCCGTCGGCCGGTCCTGATCGAGCACTCCAACGGACGGCTCAGCATCCGCCAGGAACGCGGCCGGAACTGGTCGGACGTCCTGCGGTGGTTCCGCATGATCCACCGCTATCCGAAGGTGGACGTCTCCGTCGCCGTCCCTGCCGACACCCTCGCCGACCTTGGCCTGGTCGCGGGCTCGCTTGTCGCCTCCGGCCTGCGCCAGCAGACCACGGTCCAGGTCACCGCCGGCCAGATCACCCTCATGGGTCTACGGGGCACCACCAGCGCGCACATCACCTCCGGCCCGGTGGAGGCGCTCGGCGTCCGCGGTGACCTCACCCTGGAGACGGTCTCCGGCGAGGTGATCATCGCCGACAGCGCCGCCGACCGGGTGCGGGCGCAGACCGTCTCCGGCGCCATCACCTGTGACCTGGACAATCCCCGGCGCAGCGAGATCCGGCTGACCACCGTCACGGGCAGCATCACCGTCCGGGTCCGCGAGGACAGCGACCTCGCCGTCGAACTGCAGACCGCCGCCGGGCGGATCACCAGCGGCTTTCCGCAGGTACGCACCTCGCCGTTCCCGCCGTCCAGCGGCGCGGGTGTGCTCGGCGCCGGCGACGGTAAGCTCTGGGCTTCCACGACCTCGGGGAGCATCGCCCTGCTCGCCCGAGCTGTCGACCACGACGGGGAGGAGCTGCCGTGACCGCCGTGTTCAGCCACGGGCGGCTCCGGCTCTACCTGCTCAAGTTGCTCGACGACGGCCCCAAGCACGGCTACGAGCTGATTCGCCTGCTGGAGGACCGTTTCCTCGGGCTCTACGCGCCCAGCGCCGGCACCATCTACCCCCGCCTGCAACGGCTCGAGGTCGAGGGGCTGGTCAGCCACACCGCTGCCGGTGGCCGCAAGACGTACGACATCACCGACGCCGGTCGTGCGGAGCTGCGCCAGCGGGCCGGTGAGTTGGCCGCGCTCGAAGCGGACATCGCGGCCTCGGTGGCCGACCTCTCCAGCCTGGCCGGCGAGATCCGCAGCGAGGTACGCGGCTCGGCTCGCGACCTCAAGCGGGAGCTGAGCGAGGCCACCCGGCAGACCCGGCGCACCCGGTGGGACACACCGGCACCGCCGCCCCGGCCGGCGTCGACCGCCGGACCACGAGCCGAGCTGCTCGACGAGCTCGACCAGCGGCTCACCGCGTTCAGTGCCGAGGTGGGCCGACTGATGCGCGCCCGGCAGTTCACCGACACCCAGCTGCGCACCGCGATCCGGCTGCTCGACGGCGCCCTGGACGGCCTGCGCCGCCTCCTGCGCTGAGCACGATCGCCGCACGGTCGCGACTCACAGGGTTTTTCCAGGAAGTGTCCAGCGCAGGCGCAGTGAGGTCACCGATGATGGGCGCATGCCCGCTACCCAGACCGAGGCGCGACTCCTCGTCGTCGAGGACGACCCCAACATCCTCGAACTGCTCTCCGCGAGCCTGCGGTTCGCGGGCTTCGACGTGGCCACCGCGACGAGTGGGAGCGCGGCGCTCCACGCCGCCAAGGACCACCGGCCCGACCTGGTGGTGCTCGACGTCATGCTGCCGGACCTGGACGGCTTCGAGGTCATCCGCATGCTGCGCGAGGGCGGCACGCGTACCCCGGTGGTCTTCCTGACCGCTCGGGACGCCACCGACGACAAGATCCGTGGGTTGACCCTGGGTGGCGACGACTACGTCACCAAGCCGTTCAGCCTGGAGGAGTTGACCGCCCGGATCCGGGCCGTGCTGCGTCGCACCACGACCGGTGGGCAGGCCCCGTCCCGGCTCACCTTCGCCGACCTGGAGTTGGACGAGGAGACCCACGAGGTGCACCGGGCCGGCCAGCGCGTGCAGCTCTCGCCGACCGAGTTCAAGCTCCTGCGCTACCTGATGCTCAACGCCAACCGGGTGCTGTCCAAGGCGCAGATCCTCGACCACGTCTGGAACTACGACTTCCGTGGTGACGACAACATCGTCGAGTCCTACATCTCCTACCTGCGGCGCAAGGTCGACACCACCCAGCCCCGGTTGATCCACACGCTGCGTGGCGTCGGGTACGTGCTGCGCAAGCCGGCGGCGTGAACACGGTCCAGCAGGCGAAGGGACGGCTGCGGGGCGTACCGCTGCGGGTCAAGCTGGTGACCGCGGTGCTGTTGCTGGTCGCCGCCGCGCTGCTGGTGATCAGTTCGCTGACCACTGTCTTCCTGCGCAGCTACCTGGTCACCCAGGTCGACACCGAGTTGAGTGGCTCGGCGCGCACCGTCGAGATCGCGGCCGCGCAGCAGGGGCGGGTGGGCGTTCCGACCGACTACCTGGTAGTGGTCGCCGACCCGACTGGCGTCCGGGTCACCGTCTACGACGACAAGCGTTTCGCCACGGCCGACCTGCCACCCTGGCCGACGGACGCCGCCGGCTTCGAGAAGCTGGAGGGCGAACCCTTCACCGTCCGGGCGCGGGACAGCAAGGTGCGCTGGCGGATGCTCTACACCGAGCTACCCACCGGCGAGCTCGCGGCCATCGGTCAGCACCTCACCGACGTCGACCTGGCCGTCAAGCGGCTGGTCTGGATCGACCTGCTGGTCGGTGGGGCGGTGCTGATCATGCTGGCCTCGGTGGGCGCGGCGATCGTCCGGACCAGCCTCAAACCGCTTGTGGAGATCGAACGAACCGCCGCCGCCATCGCCGGTGGCGACCTCACCCAGCGGGTGCCCGACCCGGAGCAGGGGCAGGGGCATCCGACCTCGGAGCTCGGCCGGCTCTCCCGTGCGCTGAACGCGATGCTCACCCAGATCGAGGCCGCGTTCACCGCCAGGGCCGCCTCGGAGATGTCCGCCCGCTCGGCGGAGAGCGCCGCCCGGGACGCCGCCTACGCCGCCCAGGCGTCCGAGGCGCGGGCAATCCGCTCGGAGGAGCGGATGCGGCAGTTCGTCGCGGACGCCTCGCACGAGCTGCGGACCCCGCTGACCACCATCCGCGGCTTCGCCGAGCTGTACCGGCAGGGCGCGGCCCGGGAGCCGGAGCAGACCGCCGGCCTGCTGCGCCGCATCGAGGACGAGGCGTCCCGGATGGGGCTGCTCGTCGAGGACCTGCTGCTGCTGGCCCGGCTGGACCGGGAACGGCCGCTCTCGCTGACTCCGGTGGAGTTGCCGGTGCTCGCCTCCGACGCGGTGCAGGCCGCTCGGGTGATGGCCCCGGATCGTCGGATCGAGTTGGAGATCGAGCCCGGGTCGGGTCCGCTCGTCGTCTCCGCTGACGACGCGCGGTTGCGTCAGGTGATCGGCAACCTGGTCACCAACGCGCTGACCCACACCCCGCCGGACGCCGAAATCCGCGTGCGGTTGCGGGCCGAGCCGGGGAGCCGCGCCGTCGTGGAGGTGGCCGACACCGGCCCCGGCCTCTCGCCGGAGCAGGCCGAACGGGTCTTCGAGCGGTTCTACCGGGCCGACGCGGCGCGTACGCGGCGCGCCGACGGCAACACCGGCACGGGCCTTGGCCTGGCCATCGTGGCGGCGCTTGTCGCCGCGCACCACGGCTCGGTCGAGGTGGCCGAGACGCCCGGTGGTGGAGCCACCTTCCGGGTCCGGCTGCCGCTGCTGCCACAGGCAGAGGAAGCGGGCGAGTGACTTTCAGCCAACTTCCAGGACGGTTCCAGGTTGATTGCAGTGCCCAGGGAGAAGGTAGAGGCATGACCGAGTACGAGTCCGACCCGCAGCGCCGGCCGGCCCCCACCGACGCCGAGCCGTCGCACCCCACCGCCGAGCTGCCGCGCGACGAGCGCGCGCAGTCCGACTCCCCGACCACTCCCATGTCGTTCGTCTCGACCACCGGTGACGCGCAGGCCACCGGTGACGCGGCGACCACCCGTGACGCGCAGGCCACCGGTGACCCGGCGAGCAGCCGTGACACGGAGACCACCGCCGCCACGCCGGCCGTCGACGGCACCGAAGCCGCGCCCGCCGCCTACGCCGGGCAGCCGGCCAGCACGCCGCCGGCGACCGGGTACGAGTCGCCGGCCGCCACGCCCGCCGCGCAGCCCACCGGGTACGAGCCGCCGGCCGCCACGCCCTCCGCGCCGCCGTACCCGGTCTCCGGCTACCCGGCACCAGGTCAGCCCGGCTACCCGCAGCCGAATGCCGGCCGGTACCCCGGCGCTCCCTGGTACCCGGGCCAGCAGTCCGGCTGGGCCGGCGGGGGGCAGCCGGGCATGGCGTACCCGCCGCACCAGCAACACGCTCAGCATCCCGGCCAGCACCCGCAGCACCCCGGTCAGCACGCTCAGCACCCCGGCCAGCACCCGCAGCAGCCCGGTCAGCCGATTCCGCCGTGGGGCCCGCAGGTCGCGCCGCCCGGCAGCGGCCCCCGGCCGGGCCGGATCGCCAAGTTCGCCGGCGCCGGCGTCGCGGTGTTCGCGCTGATGCTCGGCTCCGGCGTCGCCGGCGGTGCCCTCGCCCTCGCCCTCGACGGTGACAGCGGCGGCACCACCCGCACCTACACGGCGGCACCGGTGCTCAACAGCGCCGACCTGCCGAAGATCGCCGCGTCCGTGCAGGACAGCGTCGTCTCCATCACCACCGGCAGCGGCGAGGGCTCCGGGGTGGTGCTCACCAACGACGGCTACGTGCTGACCAACAACCACGTGGTCGCCTCCGCCGGCGGTGACACCGTCCAGGTGGTCTTCGCCGACGGCACGAAGGCGCCGGCGAAGATCATTGGCACCGACCCGAAGACCGACCTGGCCGTGGTCAAGGCCGACGGGGTCACCGACCTCAAGCCGGCCAAGTTCGGCGACAGCGACGCCATGCAGGTCGGCGACCAGGTGCTCGCCCTGGGCAGCCCGCTCGGCCTGCAGGGTTCGGTGACCTCGGGCATCCTCAGCGCCCGGGACCGCACCATCCGGGCCGGCGACGGCCAGCAGCAGGACCCGAGCCAGCAGAGCCAGCCGGTCAGCTCGATCTCCGGTCTGCTCCAGACCGACGCGCCGATCAACCCGGGCAACTCCGGCGGTGCGCTCGTCAACACCCGGGGTGAGGTGATCGGCGTCAACACCGCCATCGCCACCTCCGGGCAGAGCACCGGCAACATCGGCGTCGGGTTCGCCATCCCCAGCAACAAGGCCAAGGACGTCGCGGGCAAGCTTCAGCGCCGCGAGAAGGTCAGCCACCCCTCCCTCGGGGTGGGCGTCAACCAGGCCGAGGGCGGCGGCGCGCTCGTCGCGTCGGTCACCCCGGGCAGCCCGGCCGAGAAGGCCGGCCTCCAGCAGGGCGACGTCGTCACCAAGTTCGGTGACAAGCCGGTCAACGACTCGGACGACCTGGTGGGCGCGGTGCAGGCCGGCAAGGTCGGCGACCGGGTCGAGGTGCAGTACAAGCGAAACGGCGCCGAGAAGTCGGCAACCGTGACGCTCGCCGAGACGTCCTAACAGATATCCACACCTGCTTCCTCCCTCCGGCGGCGGGTGGCGGGGCCGAGGGGGTCGGCTCCGTCACCCGCCGCTTTTTCCGCCCGGACGGCGGTTCACCCGGATCGGGTGAACCGCCGTCACCCGTTCACCCGGCAGGTTTCGGTGCGGAGTGTGCGCAACCGAGACCGGGGGTGGGTGCCATGACCGAGGTGGTGGGTGTCCGCGACGACCAGCGGATCCAACGCGACGTCCTCGCGGAGCTGGCCTGGGACCCCCGGCTGCGGCCGAACGAGATCGGCGTGAGCGTCGACCAGGGGGTGGTCACCCTGACCGGCTTCGTGGACGGCGCCGCCCGCGCCTGGGCCGCGACCCGGTGCGCGCAGCGGGTTCGCGGCGTACGGGCGGTGGCCGACACGATCGAGGTGCGGCTGCCCGGCACGCCGGGGCGGACCGACGCCGAGATCGCCATCGCCGCCTCCCGGGCGCTGGAGTGGGACAGCTCCGTGCCGGCCGAACGCCTGGACGTCACAGTCGCCAACGGCTGGTTGATGCTGCGCGGTGCTGTCGAGTTCGGCTGGCAGCGCCGCGCCGCCGAGGGCGAGGTGCGCCGGCTCGTCGGCGTCCGGGGGATCACCAACCTGATCGAGGTACGACCGGCGGCCCCACCGGTCGCCGAACGCCTGCGTCGGGACGTCCAGCGGGCGTTGGCCCGCACGATCGGTGCCGATCGGGTGACCGTCGAGGTGGACGGCGACGCGCTGGTCCTCGCCGGGGTGGTCCGGTCCTGGTGGGAACGCGACCAGGTCGAGCGGGTCGCCTGGTGCGCGCCGGGCGTGCGGGTGGTGCACGACCAACTCCTGGTCGGCGGGTGAGCGTCCGCTTGTCCGGTTTACCCCGGACGCCACCGGGAACCCGCCGCCGACCTCACCCGCCGGCCGGCGGGTGACGCCGCACGGGGAGCAACGGGGAGGACTCGTGGCCGTGAACCATCCGCCTGCGGGCCGCCCTCCGGAGCGGTCTCTGCGTGTCGCGATGGTGGTTCCGCCCTGGTTGTCCGTGCCGCCGCCCGGTTACGGCGGCCTGGAACAGGTCGTCGCCGCACTTGTGGACGAGTTGAGCAGGCACGGGCACGCGGTGACCCTGTTCGGCGCCGGCAGTCACCACGGCACCGCCGCCGACGGCTTCGTCTCGACGGTGCCCGAGGTCCAGTACGAGCGGCTCGGCGAGTCACTGCCCGAGCTGGCCCACCTGGCCCGGGCGAACCGGCTGATCACGGCGGCCGACTTCGATGTGATCCACGACCACACCACGATCGGCCCGCTGCTCGCCGGTCGCCGGGCCGTACCGACGGTTGCGACAGTGCACGGCAACCCCGTGGGGGAGTACGGCGACGTGCTCAGCGACATCGACGCCGGTGTGGCCCTGGTGGCGATCTCACACGCCCAGCGCCTGCTGAACCCCGGTCTGCCGTGGGCTGGCACGGTGCACAACGCGCTGGACGCCCACGGCCTGCCGCGCAAGACCGAGCCCGGCCGCGGGCCGGTGCTGTGGCTGGCCCGGTTCAGCCCGGACAAGGGTCCGGACATCGCCATCCAGGCGTGCCGGGAGGCCGGGTTGCCCCTGTTGCTCGCCGGCAAGTGCAACGAGCCGGCCGAGCGCCGGTACTACGAGCAGGTCGTCGAGCCGCTTGTCGACGAGAACGTGACAGTCGTGCTCAACGCCGACCGCGCCGAGACGCTGCGGATGCTCGTCGACGCCCGTTGCCTGATCATGCCGATCCAGTGGGACGAGCCGTTCGGCATGGTGATGCTGGAGGCGATGGCGACCGGGACACCTGTGGTCGCGCTCAACCGGGGCGCGGTGCCGGAGCTGGTCCAGCCCGGGGTGACCGGGCTGGTCTGTGCGAGCCCGGAGGAGCTACCCGCGGCCCTGCGCGCGGCCCAGCGGCTCGACCCGGCCGACTGCGCGGCGCACGTGGCCCGGAACTTCTCGGTCGAGCGGATGGCGGACGGCTACGCGGAGATCTACCGACGCTTCGCCACCGGCGGGCACGACGTGCGCGAGTCGGCCCGGGTCTCGGCCCGCTGACCGGTCCGCCGCGACACCGTCGCCTGGTCAGACCCGGACCATACCCAGCTCGGCGATGGCGGCGTCGAGTTGGCTCGCGTACGCCGGACTGATGCCACCCTCGCCGAGGCGGACCGCGACCTTCTGGCGCAGCCGGGCCACCGGTGGTGCCAACTCGTCGCGGCCGGAGCTGACCCGGGCGGTCAGGTTGCGGAGTTCGTTGCGCAGGTCGAGGCCAACGTCGTCGCGGATCTCCCCGGCGCTCAGCCCCGCGGAGATCAGCTCGTCGACCCGGTTGGCGGCCTGGACGAGGGTGCCCGGACCCGAGGTGGGTGACGTGGTCCGCGGCCCCGCTGGCGGTGCCGTCGTCGGCGCGGACGGCGCGGTGGTCGCCGGGGTGGGCGCCGGAGTCGTCACCGGGCCGGCCGAGGGCTGCGCTCGCCGCGTGGGCTGCTGGTCGGGCAGCAGGGCCACCCCGATCAGCGCCGCCGCGACCGCCAGGACCACGGGCACGAGCAGCAGCGCCAGCCGCCGTCGCGACCATCTCGACCCGCCCGGGGTCCCTCCGCCCGGGGTCCCTCCGCCCGGGGTCCCTCCGCTCGGGGTCCCTCCGCCCGTCGTCCCTCCGCCTGGGGTCGCGCCGCCCGGGGACCATCCGTTCGGGGTCGCTCCGTCTGGCGCCCATCCGTTCGGGGTCGCTCCGCCTGGGGCCCATGCGTTCGGGGTCCCTTCGGCCGGCGGGACGGTGACTGGCTGCGGTGGCAGGGGCTGGGTGGGCATCCGAACGGTCGTGGGTGACGGGTCGGCCGGCGCCAACTGGTCGCGTAGCACGGTGGCGACCTGACGGGCGGTCGGCCGGTCGGCCGGGTTGCGGGCGAGGCTACGCAGGCAGATCCGGGCCACCGCCGGGGGCAGCTCCGGCAACTCGGCGAGCGTCGGCGCCGGACCGTTGGCCAGCGCGGCGCTGAGCTGCTCCCAGGTCTCCGCCGGATAGGGGACCCGGCCGGTGAGGGCCTCGTGCAGCAGGACGCCGAGCGAGTACACGTCGGTGGACGGCTGTGCCGGCGCGCCGTCGAGTCGTTCCGGTGCGACGTACGCCGGCGTTCCGAAGGTGCCGCCGTCCTCGTCGTCGTCGGGTGTGCCGATCCGGGTGGCGATGCCGAAGTCGAGCACCTTGACCCCCGACCCGGTCATCATCACGTTGGCCGGGGTGATGTCCCGGTGCACGATGCCGAGTCGGTGCGCGGCGGCCAGCGCGTCCGCGACCTGGGCGGCCACCTGGACCGCCTCGGCCCACGGCAACGGCCCCTCGGTGAGTCGCAGCTCCAACTCCTCGCCGCTGAGCAGCTCCATCACCACGAACGAGGTGATCGAGCCGTCCGGGGCGACCGTCTCGCCGTAGTCGTGCACCGAGGTGACGTGGGGGTGCACCAACTGGGCGGCGGCTCGGGCCTCCTCGCGCACCATGTCCCGGAAGCGGGCGTCGGCGGCCAACGAGGGGGCGAGCACCTTGAGCGCGACGACCCGGTCCAGCACCTCGTCGCGGGCACGCCAGATCACGGACATGCCGCCGGCGCCGATCTGGTCGAGAAGCCGGTATCTGCGGGCCAGCAATCGGCCCGCATGCAGTGCTGCCTTCACCGATCGCACCTGCCTCAGGGGTGGGAGCGGTATCAGGTTGCGCGAATGCGTCCTGCCTGTCAACGCCGTTGCCGCCTCCGGTCGACGGACGGTGCCTGGCGTGCGCCGACCGTCCAACGACGGCGGCTGGCCGGTCGGCTGCGGGTCCGTGCCAGGATGAGAGACATGGCGGGGGGACCGGTGGCGTTCGTGCTCGGCGGCGGGGGAGTGCTGGGCGCGGTCGAGGTGGGCATGCTGCGCGCGCTGTTCCGCGCCGGCATCCAGCCCGACATGGTGCTCGGCACCTCGATCGGCGCGGTGAACGGCGCGCTTGTCGCCGCCGACCCGTCGGAGGCGGTGACCGACCGGCTGGTTCGGCTCTGGGCCTCGCCGGAGGCGAGCGAGGTGTACGGCGACTCGGTCGCCCGGCAGTTGCGCCGCTTCGCCGCCCGCACCCACCTGCACTCGCCTCGGCCGCTGCGCCGCCTGCTGGAGACCGAGTTGGGGGTGGACACCACCTTCGCCGATCTGCGGGTGCCGTTCCGCTGCTGCGCCGCGCACATCGAGCGGGCCGCCGAGCACTGGTTCGACACTGGTCCGGTGGTGCCGGCGGTGATGGCGTCGGCCTCGGTACCGGGCCTGCTCCCACCCATGGAGATCAACGGCGCGCACTACGTGGACGGCGGCATCGTCAACTCCATCCCGATCGGCGAGGCGGTGGCCGTCGGCGCCCGCCGGATCTACGTCCTGCAGGTGGGTCGGATCGAACGGGAGCTGACGCCGCCCCGGCGGCCGTGGGAGATCGCGCAGGTCGCGTTCGAGATCTCCCGTCGGCACCGTTTCTTCCGCGAGATGGCCGCGCTGCCCGAGGGGGTGGAGGTGCACGTCCTGCCCACCGGGGGGCTAAACCCACGAGACGACACCCCGTGGGCGTACCGGGACATGGCGGCGGTGGGTCGGCGGATCAGCCGGGCGTACACCGCCTCCCGGCGTTACCTCGCCACCCACCTGGAGCGGTGATGCCGCTGCCTCCCAGGTGGCTTCGCCGGTTGCTGATCGCTCCCGCCGTGGTGGTGCTTGCCTTCGTCGTAGTTACCACGTTGCCGGTCTGGGCGCTCCTCGCCGCAGCCGCGTCGCCGCTGGTCCCGGGTCGGTTGCGCCCGTTGCGGCTGCTCTGGATCGGCTGCGTCTACCTGGTCTGGAACGCCGCCGCGCTGCTCGCGCTCTTCGTGCTCTGGGTCGTCTCCGGCTTCGGCTGGCGGGTCCGGTCCCCGGCCTTCCAGCGTGCCCACTACGTGCTGGCGGGCTGGTTCCTGCGGGTGCTGTTCTGGCAGGCGCGGTGGACCCTGCGGTTGAGCATCGACGTGGTCGGCACCGATCCGGACACGGCGCTGCCCGGCCGGCCCGAGCTGGTGCTCTGCCGGCACGCCGGGCCGGGCGACTCGTTCATCCTGATCCACGGCCTGGTCAACTGGTTCAAGCGGGAGCCACGGATCGTCCTCAAGGACAGCCTCCAGTGGGACCCGGCGATCGACGTGCTGCTCAACCGGCTGCCCAACCGTTTCATCGCGCCGACGCCGGAGCGCGGCGAGGAGACGGTACGCCAGGTCGGGCACCTGGCCACGGGCCTGGACGACAACGACGCGTTCGTCATCTTTCCCGAGGGCGGCAACTTCACCCCCAAGCGGCGGCTGCGCGCCATTGCCCGGCTGCGTTCCCTCGGGCTGGAACGGATGGCCCTGCGCGCCGAGCGGATGCGCCACGTGCTCGCCCCGCAGCCCGGCGGGATGCTCGCCGCACTGGACGCCGCCCCGGACGCGGGGGTCATCTTCGTCGCCCACACCGGCCTGGACCGGATGCTCACCGTCGCCGACGTGTGGCGGGAGTTGCCGATGGACAAGCGGATCGTGATGCGGTTCTGGTCGGTGCCGCCGGAGGACGTGCCGACCGGCCGGCAGCAACGCATCGACTGGCTGTTCGACTGGTGGGCCCAGATCGACACGTGGATCGCGTCTCATCGGGACAATGCCGCGTAGGGTGCGGGCGTGGATCAGATCTGCGTGGTGACGACTGTGGTGGACGCGCGTTCGGTTGCCGACGTGCTGGCGGCCGCGGCCGTTGCGGGCCGGCTCGCCGCCTGTGCACAGGTGGGTGGTCAGGTGGACAGCACCTACTGGTGGCGGTCGGGGGTGGAGACCAGCTCCGAGTGGTCGGTGCAGTTCAAGACCGCACCTGATCGGCTGGCCGCGTTGGTGGACCAGATCCGGGTCAGCCATCCGTACGAGGTGCCGGAGATCCTGGTGTCCAGGGTGGACAGTGGTGACCCCGCGTACGCCACCTGGGTATTCGAGCACACCCGGCCCTGAGTACGCGGACTCTGGGCCGAGCCCTGGCCCGCTTCGGATGATGACCGGGTGGATGACACCCGCTATCCCTGCCCGGCCTGTGGTGCCCCGGCCGATCTGAGCACCGGCTGCACCGGCTGCCGGCGTGCGCCCGATCCGATCGCCGCCGAGGTGGTGCGGCTGGGCCGGGAGGTCGCCCAGTTGGAGCCGGAGGTGGAGCGGGCCCGCCGCGCGTACACCGAGTTGGCCGGGCGCCTGTCGGCCACGTCACGGCGGCGGGCCGAGCTGGCGGCTGTCGTCCGCGCCGGGTTGGCTGCCTCCGTGGTGACGCGCCCGGCGTCCCCCGTCGGGCCGGCGGCGTCCGCTGGGCCGGCGGCGTCCGCTGGGCCGGCGGCGTCCGCTGGGCCGGCCGGCACGGCGGATTCGGCACCGGGTGCGGCGGAGACCTCCACCCGGACCGTCCAGGGTGTGCTCTTCGTCCTCGGTGGACTGTTGCTGGGCACGGCCGCGGTGGTGTTCACCGCCGTTGCCTGGGCGGCGGTGGGTGTCGCCGGGCGGGCGTCGATCCTGGCCGCGGTCACCGCGCTTCTGCTGGGCGTACCGCCGCTGGTGGTCCGTCGGGGGTTGCGCGGCACGGCGGAGACGTTCGCCGCGGTCGGGTTGCTGCTGGTGGTGCTGGACGGTTACGCGGCCTGGTCGGTGGACCTGGCCGGGGTGGCCGGCTGGCCGGGCAGCCGGTACGCCGCGCTGGTCGGGGGGGCCAGCGCGGCGGTCGCCGTGGCGTACGGCCGGTGGAGCGGGTTGACCGGGCCCTGGTTCGCCGCGCTGGTGACCGCCCAGCCGGTGGTGCCGCTGCTCGCCGTCGGGGCCGAGCCGGACGCGGCCGGATGGGCGCTGGTCCTGCTCGCCGTGGCGCTGCTGGACCTGGCCGTGCTGGTGGCGCTGCGTGGCCGGGCGGGCGTGGCACCGCTCGTCGGCCGGGTGGTGGCGGCGGTCGGTCACGTCGCCGGCCTGGTGGGTGCCGCCAGTTGTGCCCTGGTGCCGCTGCTGGCCGGGCGGGCGGCGGGTTCGCCGTTGCTGGCCGGGGTGCCGCTGTTGCTGGTCGCGCTGACCGGGTTCGGTGCGGCCCGGTTGGTCGGCGGACGGGCGTTGCGGGCGGTGGCGGGCGGGTTGCTGGTGCCGGTGCTCGCCGCCGCCCTGCTGCGACCGGTGGCCGAGCTGCGGCCGTCCCTGCTGCTGGTCGCGGCGGCGACTGTCGCACTCGTGCTGGCCGGGGCGGTGCGGCTGCTGCCGGGCCCGGCCGGGGCGGAGCTGCCGGTGCGGGAGTCGGCCGGGGCAAAGCGTTCCGCCGAGGTCGGGTCGGGGGTGCGCGGTGCCGGCGGTTGGCGTACCGGCCCGCGTGCCGGTGCGCTGCTGGTCGCGGCCGCAACGGCCCAGGTGGCCGCCCTGATCACCGCCGTGCTCGCGGTCGCCGCCGTGGGCCGCTCGCAGCCGCCGTGGCGTGGGGCCGGGGCGGGACCGGACCTGGACTGGGGCTGGCAGTTGGCACCCGCCGTGGCGTTGGCGCTCGGCGCGACGGTGCTGCTGCCCCGGAAGGTGCGGGCGGTGCTCGCCACGGCCGGCGCGGTGGCGGTGCTGCTCGCCCTGCCCGCCGGCTGGGCGGCCCCCTGGCCGGCGGTGGTGGCCGTCGACCTGGTCGGCGGGGTCGGGCTGCTGGGCGCCGTGCTGGCGCGTCCGGCGACCCGACCCGCCGCGCTGCTCACCCGCGCGCTCGGTGGTGTTGTCCTGCTCGGGCACGGGCTGCTGGTCGCCTTGGCCGCCCCGACCGGTGCCCTGGTGGCGCTCGGCTGCATCGTCGGGGTCGGGCTGGCCCTGGCCGTACGACGGGGTGCCGGGCCGTACCGTCCGGTGGCCGGCGTGGGGCTGCTGGTCGCGCAGCTCGCGCTGCCCGGGGTCGTCGCGGTGGCGCTGTTCGCCGCGGGTGCGCCACCCTGGTGGCAGGCGCGGCTCGCGCTGGCCGCCGCCGGGCTGCCGCTGGTCGCGGTGCTCGCGGCGCGTCGCCACCGGATCGAGCTGACCGGGTACGCGGTGGTCGGCGCCGTGGTCGCGGTGACCGTGCCCGGACTCACGCCGCTGGTCGTGGCGGGCAACGAACCCCTCCCGCTGTACGCCGCACTGGCGGCGCTCGGCGTCGCGCTCGTCGCCCGGTGGGAGCGGCCGGCGGCCGGCGACCAGGAACCGGCCCGGCGGGCCGTGCTGCTGGCGGCGGGGGGCCTGCTGGCGGCGATCGCGGTCCTGGCGGCCCTGCCGACGGTGTGGGGCGCGCTCGTGTCGCCGTACGGCTCGGTGCGGGTGTGGTCGGGGGTGCCCACGCTCGTCGCCGACCCGATGGCGCTTGCGCGCGGGTTGGCGCTGGCCGTGCTGGCGCTGGCCGTCGTGTTGGCCGGTCGGGGGGTTCGCGCCCGAGGGCTGCCCGCGCTGCCGTCCGTCGCGGCGGCCCTGCCCGCGCTGCCGTTTGTCGCGGCGGCCCTGCCGGTGCTGCTCGTCGCGATCGGCACGCCGTGGCCGGTGTTGCCGGCGGTTGTCCTGCTCACCGGGTTGGCCGCGCTGCTGTTCGCCGCTCTGGCGGTGCGCCCGGCGTTCGCACCGATCGCCGTGCCGGTGGGTGCGGTGCTGACCACCTCCGGTGTGGCGGGGCTGCTGGCCACCCGGGCGGGGACGCTCGCCGCGGAGGGAGTGCTGCTGGTGGCGGCGGTTGTCGTCGCCGTCGGGGCGCGCGTGGTCGAGGTGCGGGTGGCGGGTTACCTGGCCGGGGTGGGCGCGGCGTCCGCGCTGGCGGTGACCGCCCCGCTCGCCGGTGGGCAGCCACTGCGGGCGGCGGCGTACCCGCTGTTGGCGGTGGCCGCCCTGGTGCTGGCCGTCGCCGCGGTGGCCTCGCCGCGAGACCGGGTCGGGCGGGTACTGGACGCCGCCGCGCAGGCGGTGGCGCTGGTGGCGGCCGTGCTGGCGGTCGAGGTGGCGCGGCACCTCGCTACCGTCTGCGTGCTCTGGGGAGCTGCCGTCGCGCTGCGGCTGCTGCGCCGGGGTGAGCCGGCCGGCCGGCGGTGGGCGTTCGCCGGCATCGCCGCCGGCAGCGAGTTGCTCGGAGCATGGGTCCTGCTGGCCGCCGGCGGCGTGACGGTGCTGGAGGCGTACACCCTGCCGGCCTCGGCGCTCGCCCTCGGCGCGGGCCTGCTGGCGCTGCGCACCCGCCCCGGGCTGACCAGCTGGCCGGCCCTCGGCCCGGGGCTGGTCGCGGCGCTGCTGCCGAGCCTCGTGTCGGTGCTGGCCGGGTCGGACCCGCAGCCGTGGCGGCGACTGCTCCTCGGCGCGGCGGCCCTGGGCGCGGTGCTGGCCGGCGCGACCCGCCGATGGCAGGCGCCGGTGCTGCTCGGCGGTGGGGTGCTGGCGCTGTTGGCGCTGCACGAGGTGGCCCGCGGTTGGGACCTGCTGCCCCGGTGGATCTACC
The DNA here is from genome assembly GCF_040648675.1 of Micromonospora sp. NPDC049101. Lineage (NCBI taxonomy): Bacteria > Bacillati > Actinomycetota > Actinomycetes > Micromonosporales > Micromonosporaceae > Micromonospora > Micromonospora sp. NPDC049101. The sequence goes on from NZ_JBEZED010000005.1 coordinate 132,360, forward strand.
TCGGGGCGGGCGGGCTGGCGCTGGTCGGGCTCGCCGCGACCTACGAGCGGCGGCGGCGTGACCTGGCCCGGTTGCGGGCCACGGTGGCCCGGCTGGGCTGAGCCGCAACACGATCGGGGGTAGTGCCCGCCCTACCCCCGATTCGGGGGTTGCCAGGGTTATTCAACGCTCCCGTTGACCGGAGACTGACAGTAGGCCCGAACCACCCCGGTTTGGGCACAAGCGGATCGGGAGCAGTAATGGCGCTCGGAGCGGTGGCGGAACCGCCGGTACGACGGCGAGGCAGTGACTACGCACAGTTGTCCCGACGGATCAGCCAGGCGGGCCTGCTCGAGCGGCGCCCGGGCTGGTACGTCACCCGCATCACGCTCACCCTCGGCGCCTTCGTGGCCGGCTGGATCGGCGTGTTCCTGCTCGGCGACTCCTGGTGGCAGCTGCCGCTCGCGGCGGTGATGGCGGTGGCCACCACCCAGGTCGCGTTCCTCGGGCACGACGCCGGTCACCGGCAGATGTTCCGACGCCGTGGCGCCAGCGAGCTGGTGGGGCTGTTCGCCGGCAACGTGGCGGTGGGGATCAGCTACGGCTGGTGGGTCGACAAGCACAACCGGCACCACGCCAACCCGAACCACGAGGACGAGGACCCGGACGTCGGCGCGGGTGCCCTGGTGTGGACGCCCGAGCAGGCGCTGGAGACGCGGGGGTTCGGCCGTTGGATGGCTCAGCGGCAGGCGTACTTCTTCTTCCCGATGCTCCTGCTGGAGGGTCTGAACCTGCACGTGGCGAGCATCCGGGCGATCGTCGGCCGGGAGGACGGCAAGTACACCGTCCCGATGCGGCACCGGGCGGTCGAGGCCGCGCTGCTCGTCGCGCACACCGTCGGCTACGTGGCGCTGCTGTTGGCGGTCATGTCGCCGGTCAAGGCGCTGCTCTTCGCCGTCGTGCACCAGGCGCTCTGGGGCCTCTACATGGGCTGCGCGTTCGCGCCGAACCACAAGGGCATGCCGATGCCGACCGCCGAGGACGAGCTGGACTTCCTGCGTAAGCAGGTGCTGACCTCCCGCAACGTGCGCGGCAGCCGACTGGTGGACACCACGCTGGGCGGGCTCAACTACCAGATCGAGCACCACCTCTTCCCGAACATGCCCCGGGCCAACCTGCGCCGGGCCCAGCCGATCGTGCGTGCCTACTGTGTCGAGCAGGGCATCCCGTACGCCGAGACCGGGCTGATCGAGTCGTACCGGCAGGCGCTCGGTCACCTGCACGAGGTGGGCCGGCCGCTGCGCGGCTGAACGGCACGGCCGCTGGGCGGCTGAACGGCACGGCCGCTGCGCGGCTGTTGCGAGGACTGATCGATGGGGCGGCATCTGATGATGCCGCCCCACCCTCGCGTCTGGGCAGGTTGATCGAGACGGTTGGCTGGCCTGGGTGGTGTCGGTGGCACGGTGGCGCGTCCGGCTAGTCGGCCGTGTCACCGGTAGGGTCTGCTCATGGCAGACCTGCTCACCGCGGACGCGGTGCGAGAAGAGCTGGGCCGGTTGCCCGACTGGTCGGGCGACCCGACCGGCATCGGTCGTACGGCTCAGCTCGGCAGTTTCCCGGCCGCCATCGCGGTGGTGGACCGGGTGGCGGCGGTGGCCGAGGAGCTTGACCACCATCCCGACATCGACATCCGATGGCGGACCCTGACCTTCCGCTGCGTCACGCACTCGGCCGGTGGGGTCACCCACCTGGACGTCGAGCTGGCTCGGCGGATCGACGACATCGTCCGGAGCGCGGCATGAGATTCGAGATCAGCAAGGTGCTGGACGCCATCGAGGGACGGGTCTGCACGGACCCGTCGCTGGCCAGAGCCGTGGTCGACCTGGCCGAGGTGATCCGCTACCAGGACATCGACGGTGGCCGGCCGGCCAGCCTGCTCCGGCTCGGCATGGTCATCGACGCGCTCTCCCGCGAGTTGGAGGAGGACAGCGTCCAGGTCTACGCGATCGTGCACCGGGCGTTGCTCTCCGACGCCGACCTCACGTCCAACGAGCGGATGGTGGTGCGCCGCTGGGCCGACGACGGGCTGGTCGAGGTGCTCGACAATCCGGGCGACCGGATGTTGGAGGTGGCCGACCTGCTCGGGTTGCCGGTGCTCAGCCGGGTCCGCTTCGACGGGCTGCGCGGGCGGTTCCCGTGGCTGGTCGAGCAGCCCGGTCGGGTGGTCGCCCCGGTGCCGGGCGCCGGTGGGCCGGTGTTCATCGCGCACGTCGGCGGCGGGCACGCCCCGGTCGCCGGCAAGCGCTCGCCGACCGGTGCGAAGCTGCTGGCCCGGCAGTGGCGCTGCCCGGAGTCGGGTTGCGCGCTGTTCGGTGGCGGTGGTGGGGGTGGCGCGTTCGCCGACCTGGCCGGGGGTGCTGACCGCAGCCCCGCCGCGCAGCCGCCGCCCGCGCTGCGCAACGGTGTGCCGACCTGCCCCCGCCACGGTGTACGCCTCGGCGACGGCGGGCCCCGGCCGCGCAGTGAGGTGCTCGCGGTGCGCGTCGGCGGCCTGGTCCGGCGGCGGTTCGTGCTCAGTGAGGAGCAGCCGATCGTGGCCGGCCGGGCACCCGAGCAGGACGGCGGGATCATGCTCGGCCAGTGGCTCAACGACGAGGCCCGGCGGTGGATCAGCCGCGGTCACGTCCGCTTCGAGCTGCGGGTCGGCGAGGTCATCGTGACCGACGTGAGCACCAACGGCTCCGGCATCCGACCGGCCGGTTCGATGAACGAGTCGGACCGCATCCCGCTGGCCCCGCAGCAGTCCCGGGTGCTCGGCGAGAACGACATGGTGGAGCTGTACCCCGGAGTGCAGATCGGTCGGGCCGAGGAGTTGCCGACCGGCGCCCCGTTCACCCCCACCTCGGTGATGGCCGAGGCCCCAACGATGGCCATGCGCCTACCCCGCCCCTAACCCCGCCCGCCCAGGCCCCGGCCGCGGCGCGCCAAACCCCGGTTGATCATGGAGTTATTGCCACGACACGCTGCGGCAGCGGGCAATAACTCCATGATCAACGCGTGGGGGCGGCGGGTTAGGCGGCTAGCACCTCGGCGAGAGTGGAGACCGCCAGGTCGATCTCTTCTTCGGTGATGACCAGGGGCGGGGCTAGCCGGATGGTGGAGCCGTGGGTGTCCTTGGCGAGTACGCCAAGCTGGGCGAGCCGCTCGCACGCCTCCCGGCCGCTCATCAGCGCCGGGTCGATGTCCAGACCGGCCCACAGGCCACGGACGCGTACCCCGACCAGACCCTTGCCGACCAGCCCTTCCAGGCCGGCCCGCAGCCTCTCGCCCAGCTCGGCCGAGCGGCGCTGGAACTCGCCGGTGGCCAGCAACCGGACCACCTCGATCGCCACCGCGCAGGCGAGCGGGTTGCCGCCGAAGGTCGAGCCGTGCTGGCCGGGCTTGAGCACCCCGAGCACGTCGGCGTTCGCGGCCACCGCGGAGACCGGGATGATGCCGCCGCCGAGCGCCTTGCCGAGCAGGTACATGTCGGGCACGACGCCCTCGTGGTCACAGGCGAAGGTCTTGCCGGTACGCCCCAGACCCGACTGGATCTCGTCGGCGATGAACAGTACGTCGCGCTCGGTGCAGACCTGGCGTACACCCGGCAGGTAGCCCTCGGGTGGCACCACCACGCCCTGCTCACCCTGGATCGGCTCCAGCAGCACGGCCACGGTGTTCTCGTCGATCGCGGCGGTCAGGGCGTCCAGGTCGCCGTACGGCACGACCGTGAAACCCGGGGTGTACGGCCCGAAGTCGGCACGCGCGTCCTCGTCGGTGGAGAAGCTCACGATGGTGGTGGTCCGGCCGTGGAAGTTGCCCTCGGCGACCACGATGTTGGCCTGGCCGGCGGGCACGCCCTTGACCTGGTAGCCCCATTTGCGGGCCACCTTGATCCCGGTCTCCACCGCCTCGGCGCCGGTGTTCATCGGCAGCACCAGCTCCTTGCCGCACAGTTCGGCCAGCTCCCGGCAGAAGTCGGCGAACTGGTCGTGGATGAACGCGCGGCTGGTCAGCGTGAGCCGGTCCAGTTGCGCGTGCGCGGCGGCGATCAGCTGCGGGTGCCGGTGGCCGAAGTTCAGGGCCGAGTAGCCGGCGAGGCAGTCCAGGTAGCGGCGCCCGTCCACATCGGTGAGCCAGGCACCCTCCGCGGACGAGATCACCACCGGCAGCGGGTGGTAGTTGTGCGCTGTCCAGCGCTCGGCGTCCCGGACCGCTTCCGGCGTCCGCAGGATGTCATCCACGATCACTGGCTTGCCTTTCCCTGACGGAGTCGCAGCGTGCAGCACTTCGGTCCGCCGCCGGCCTTGAGCAGCTCGGACAGGTCGACACCGATGGTCTCGTAGCCCCGGTCGCGCAGCTTGGCGGCCAGGTCGATGGCCTGCGCGGGCAGCACCACGTGCCGTCCGTCGCTGACCGCGTTCAGCCCCAGCACCTCGGCGTCGGCCATGGTGGCATGCACCGCGTCGGGGAAGAGCCGGCGCAGCACGGCCTGGCTGCCGGGGGAGAACGCCTCCGGGAGGTACGCCACGGTCCGCTCGTCGAGCACGGTCAGCGCGGTGTCCAGGTGGTAGAAGCGCGGGTCGACCAGTTGCATGGTGATCACCGGGTAGCCGAAGACCTCCTGCAACTGGGCGTGCGAGGAGTGCGCCGTGCGGAAGCCGGTGCCGGCCAGCAGATGGTCGCCGGCCAGCAGGACGTCGCCCTCACCCTCGTTGACGTGCTTCGGGTCGTACATCTCGAAGCCGGCGTCCTCGAACCAGGCCCGGTAGGCGGGTGCCTCGTCGGCGCGCTGCGGGTCGCGGAACTGCACGGCCATCGCCTTGCCGTCGATGACGGTGCCACCGTTGGCGGCGAAGACCATGTCGGGCAGGCCGGGCACCGGAGTGATCTCCTCGACGGTGTGGCCCAGGTCAAGGTACGTCTGGCGGAGCTTCTCCCACTGCCGGACGGCGAGCGCGGCGTCGACCGGGCCGCTCGGGTCCATCCAGGGGTTGATCGCGTAGTCGACGGCGAAGTACGTCGGCCGGCACATCAACAGGCGCTGGCTGGTGGCGTCCATCGTCATTAGTCCTGCTCCCAGGGTCGGGCGCGCCCGGCCACCGTGGCCCACGGGCTGGCGCCGTTGCTCAACGCTATGCGGCCCCGGCGGCAGGATCCACCACTGAGAGTTGCGCAGACCGAACATTCGTTGCGTCTAGGCGGTTTACAGTCGCGAATCGTTGCGTCGCGGGTTGCGCGAGCTGGTATTCGTGTTCTGGGCCACCCGCTCCTCTTGGTGGGCGTGGCCCACCTTTGCTCTGCACCCGCTGCTCCTGGTGGGTCCCGGCAACCCCTTTGCTCTACACGCCCACTGCTCGTGGGGTGCCCTTGGCTCACCTTTGCTCTGCACCCGCGGATGCGCCAGCTACCGGCCGTGAGCGTCGACTCGGCGGGTGCAGAGCAAAGGTGCACGCGGGGGCGGCCGGTCCGCTGCCGGCAGGAGGAGGCGCGCGTCGGCCCAGCGGGCCACCCCAAGGGGAGCCGCCTGACCCTGGAAACACTTCAGGGGCGGCGAATCGCCGCCCCTGAAAGGGTGTCGCCCGGCCGGTGAACCACCGGATCAAGTCGGGCTGCCGGCGAACCGCCGGCTTGTCGCCGGTGCATCACCGGCGAGCGGAACAGTGCCCGCTAGAAACGGTCGACAAACTGTGAGTCAAGCCACTCCCGGAAGCGTTGCACCCAGTCGCCATCCGTGGTCGGCCAGTCGAACTGCCCGGTCATCGCGAGCACCCCGATCACCACCGCGGCCAGCCCGATCAGCACACCGAAGAGCGCATCGGTCTTGCCGGCGACGTGCCGGCGGCGGGTGGCCATCAGGCCGAGCACCGCGAGCACCGCGCCGAAAGCGCCAAGCCCGATGCCGTACCCGGCCAGAGTGCCGGTCAGCACGAACAGCGCACCGGCGACGGAGACGATCAGGCCAAGGGTGGCGAGCAGGCTGGCCCGCGGCTTCGGGCCGCGCGTCGCTGGCGGCTCGGGCGTGGTCACGCCCGGGGTCGGGTCGACCGGACGGTCGGTGGTGACCCGGTCCGTCGTGTCGGACCGGCTGGTGGTGTTGTCGAGGTCGGTGTCCCGCTCGGCGGTGCGGGCCACGGTCGGGGCGGTGCCGGTGCGGGTCTCGGTCTCCACCGGGCGGGCGGTGTGGGTCTCCGCCGGGCGGGTGGTGCGGGGCTCGCTGTCGACCGGGCGGGCGGTGGCGGCTCGGGCCACCGCGGCCCGCTCGGCGGCACGCCGCTCGGCCTCGCCGAGCTGACCGGTGGGCGCGGTGGCGCTGCGGTACGTCGTCTGGTCGGCGTCCCGGTCGGTGATCACCGGTCGGTCGGTGACCTCGTCGGACCGGCCCGTGTCGGTCGCCGTCGTGCTGTCCCGGTCAGCGCCCGGGGTGTCGCGGCCGTCCACGCGGCCGTCGAGGTTCTCGTCCCGCGTCGGTGCCGGCTCGGACCGGCGGGACAGCGAAGGAATCCTGACCACTACACACCTCCTGATAAATGCGTGGTGGCCGTCGGAAGGGGTGGCACCCACGCGGTACCGCCCTGAAATACCCACCTGGGCGTTTCCTGACACCAATCCCGGGTACGGGGTCGCCACGCCGGGCCGCGACCGGCGTGCGGCGGTGGCCGGCGTGCGTCGATCATCGCCGGGCCGACTTGCCGGACGTGGGTGTGGGCGCGGACCTGCCCGGCGTGGACGTGGACCTGCCGGATGTGGGCTTGGGCGCGGGCCTGCCCGGCGTGGGCGGGGGCGCGGCGCGGAGCAACCGCACCCCGGCCTGCTGCACGTACACCTCGCGCTTGTCGACGGCCAGGCCCTTGTCGTCCAGGACGTAGCCCGTCAGCCAGACCCACCCGTGGTATGTCGGGCGCGGGTCGGCGTGGACCAGTCGAAGGCGTAGCGCCCGATCGCCGGCGAACTGCACCGAGCACGCCGCACCGATCAGCAGCAGGTCGCCGGGCTTCCAGCCGGTCATGTCGGCCAGTGACCGCGGTTGATCGGGATGCGGTGGCGGACCCGGCAGGGCAGGTCCGCGCCGCAGCGGCACACGGTGCGCCAGCGCACCCAACTCCACACCGGCCGGTGTCGACGGGCGAGGGTCAGCGCGGTGACCAACAGGTATTCGTTGTACGACACGCGCATCGCGGTGTCCTTCCGAGGAATAGCGTCACGCCGGCCTTGTGCTGACGCTATTCCCGACACCGTTTTCCGGGAGGCGCCAACGCGTGACAGCATGTTCCACGCTGGCCACCTTGTGCAATCCACGCCGCCGTCCTAATGTCAGACCACATTGACGCACGAGGAATGGAAAAGAAATGCGTGCGAGGCGAAACATTCGGTGTTGCAGGAGGGACGCGGTGATGTTGCATGACGGATGAAACAAGCGGGTCGACGGTCCCTCGACGGCAGCTCGGCCGGCTGCTCACGCAGCTCCGCGAGGACGCCTCGGTGTCGCTGGACGCCACGGCCGAAGCACTTGACTGTTCACGGCAGAAGGTGTGGCGCATCGAGAAGGGGCTGGTCCCGGTGCGCGTGGTGGACGCCCGAGCGATGTGTGTTCTCTATCGGGTGCCCGACGACATGGGCGAGATCGTCGCCGGGCTCGCGAAGGAGACTCGCGCCCGGGGGTGGTGGCATTCGTACGGCGATGTCGTCCCGTCATGGTTCTCGCTGTATGTCGGCCTGGAATCGTCCGCAACTCTGATCCGCCGATATGACTCGGAGCTAATCCCCGGACTCCTGCAAACCCGGGAGTACGCCAGCGAGTTGTTCCGCCGGAAGAACCCGACCATGCGCCCGGAGGATCGGGAAAAGCTGGTGGAGGTCCGGCTGCAACGGCAGAGCATCCTCGTGCGCCGGCTGCCCGCCGCGCCCACCCTGCGGGTCGTCCTGAGCGAGGCCGTGCTGCTGCGCAGCATTCCCGATCGCCGGGCGATGGCACAGCAGCTACGCCACCTGCTCGACGTGGCCGCACTGCCGACCGTGAGTCTGCGGGTCCTGCCGCTCGCCGCCGGTCCGCCGTTGGCCAGCGAGACCGGCACCTTCGTCCTGCTGGATTTCCCACAGGCTTTCGGGAGAGCGTCGACCGAGCCGACCACCGTCTACGTCGAGAACATCACCGGCGCGCTCTATCTGGACAAGCCGGCCGAGGTGGCCGCCTACGAACATGTCTGGTCGGACCTGGAAGCCCTCGCCTTGAGTGAGGCAGAATCAAAGAAAATGATCACTTCGATCATCGAGGAGCATCATGACTGACCTTGCCGGTGCGATCTGGCGCAAGAGCACCCGCAGCGGCGGCAGCGGCGGTGACTGCGTCGAGGTGGCCGACAACCTGCCGGGCGTCGTGGGCGTACGGGACAGCAAGGACCCGACCGGTCCGGCGCTGGCCTTCACCCCGGACACCTGGGCCGCGTTCCTGGGCGGCGTCAAGGGGCAGCGCCGGGGCTGACCACGCCGTCCAGGGCGCCCTCCCGCCGTGATCGACTCGCCTTCCTGAAAGTCGGGGTGTCCCGCTCACCAGAACACCCCGATTTCCTGAAAGCCGAGTCGATCAAGCCCGGGGGTGCCCGGCCCGGGGGTGCCCCGAGGCGATCGGCGCGGCGCATGGCCCGAGGCGATCGGCGGTTCGGCGCGGCTGGCTATCCTTGGGACCCGTGCCAGAGGGACATTCGATCCACCGCCTGGCGGCCCGGCACGCCGAGCTGTTCGCCGGGGACAAGGTGCACGCCGCCAGCCCGCAGGGGCGCTTCGCCGACGGTGCCGCCCGGCTCTCCGGGATGGTGCTGGAGGGCACCGAGGCGTACGGCAAGCACCTGCTGCACCACTACGCCGGCGAGCTGACTCTGCACGTACACCTTGGGCTTTTTGGGAAGTTCAGCGATGGCGCGGGGGAGCCACCGGAGCCGGTCGGCCAGGTGCGGCTGCGACTGGCCAGCGATCGGCACTGGCTGGACCTGCGCGGGCCCACCGCCTGTGAGCTGATCACTCCACCCGAGGTGGCCGCGCTGCGGGCCCGCCTCGGGCCGGATCCGCTGCGCGCCGACGCCGACCCGGAGCGGGCGTACCGCCGGATCTCGCGCAGCCCGACGCCCCTCGCGGCGCTGCTGCTGGACCAGTCGGTGGTGGCCGGCACCGGGCTGATCTTCGTGACCGAGGCGCTGTTTCGGGCCGGGTTGTCGCCCACGATGCCCGGCCGCCGGCTGACCCGGGAAGGTTGGGACGCGCTCTGGGCCGACCTGGTCGCCCTGATGCGGCTCGCGGCCGAGCACGGCCGGATCGACACCGTGCGCGACGCGCACCTGCCGGAGGCGATGGGCCGGGCGGCGCGGGTGGATCGGCACGGCGGTGAGGTGTACGTCTACCGCCGCCCCGGCGCGCCCTGCCACGTCTGCGGCACCGAGGTCAGCCGTGGCGAGCTGGCCGGGCGCAATCTCTACTGGTGCCGCACCTGCCAGCTCGGCTGAGCCGGTCGCGTCGGCTGAGCCGGTCGCGTCGGCTGAGCCGGTCGCGTCGGCTGAGCCGGTCGCGTCGGCTGAGCCGGTCGCGTCGCGCTTGGTCGTGCGGCAGCCAGGGACCGATCGATCGGTCAGTCGAGCAGCCAGCGGACCACCTCGATCTGGTGCGGAAAGACAGCGCCGTTGGCGACGCTCCAGGCCAGCGTCTGCCCGATCGTCCAACCCCGCACCCGCTCCCGGTCCAGCCCGAGGTCGGTGCTGAGCCGGTGTAGCCGGTGCCGGACAGCGGCCGGCGAGTGGCCCAACTCCGGACCGCGCACCATCGACACGACCGAGAACTCGCGCTCGCCGGTCAGCGGCTTCGGGTCGATCGCCAGCCACGGCTCCCGGTCGGCGGCGAGCACGTTGCCGGCGTGCAGGTCCTGGTTGACCAGTACCTGCTCGCCCTGGCTCGACACCAGGTCGGTGAGCAGGGCGAGCGCCGCGTCCAACAGTCGCCGCTCGTATGGCCGGCCGGCCCGCTCCCACGCCCTCGGCATCCGGTCGATCCAGCCGGCGGCCTCCTCGGCGAGCGGGGTGAACGGCGCGCCGGCCGGTCGCCAGAGCCGGGGCAGGAGCCCGGTCACCACGTCCAGCGCCCGGTCCATCGGCAGCTCGTGCAGCGGGCTGCCGGGCCGGCAGCGCTCCACCAGCAGGGCGCGGCGTGCCGGATCGTGTGCGAGTAGCCGGATCGCCGCGTCGCCGTCCCAGTGGGCCAGCGCGTCGGCCTCGTGCCGGCTGTCGTCGTCCGGGTACTGGAGTTTCAGCACCGCCGCCGTGCCGTCCGGCAGGTCCGCCGGGAGCGCCAGCGAGGCGTACGCCTGCCGGAAGGGCGGGCCGAGTCGCAGCGACCACTGCTCGGCGCACTCCGCCAACCACGTCGGGAGGGCGGCGAGCCAGGCCCGGCCGGTCGGTGCCGCGCCTACCCAGCCAAGCCCCTCGGGTAGCTCCATCCGGCCATCCTGGGGCAGGGCGTTCATCCGCCGGGCCGGACCGGGCCGGCGTCCGGCGCGGGCCGCGATCGGGCAAGGCTCGTCAGGGTACGCGGCCCCCACCTGCCGGCCGATCCGTGCCCAGGGCCAGCACAGGCAGGGATCATGGTGTTCACACGCCGGTCCACAGTGGCTAGCGTAAGCCCGTGCAGATTGGCGTGAACGTCCCGAACTTCGGCCCGGGCACCGACCCCGACGTGCTGCGACGGTGGGCGCAGACGATCGAGGGTCTCGGCTTCGACCTGCTGATGGTCTCCGACCACATCGCGGTGACCCCGGACGTGGCCGAGCAGTATCCGGCGCCGTTCTACGAGCCGTTCACCACGCTGTCCTGGCTGGCCGGGGTGACCCGCCGGGTCCGGCTGGGCACCACGGTGCTCATCGTCCCTTACCGGCATCCGCTGCTCACCGCCCGGATGGCGGCGAACCTCAACCGGCTCAGCGGCGGCCGGCTCGTCCTCGGCGTCGGCGTCGGCTGGGCCCGGCAGGAGTTCGAGGCGCTCGGCGTGCCGTTCCAGCGGCGCGGCGCGCTGACCGACGACTACCTGCGCGCGATGCGCGACGCCTGGCAGAACGCCGACGACTACGACACGGGTGCGATCCCGATCTGGGTCGGCGGCAACAGCGACGCCGGCATGCGCCGCGCCGTTCGACTCGGAGACGCGTGGCACCCGCTGCGCCTCACGCTCGGTGACCTCACCGACGCGGCCGGCCGGCTCGCCACCATCGCCGACGACCTGGGCCTCCCCGCGCCAGCGCTGATGCCGCGCATCGCACTCCAGGAAACCCGGGACCCGGTCACCGGCCCCGACCGGCTCGCCGGTGTGGGCACCATCGAGCAGATCACCGCCGACCTCGACCAGATCCGGCTGCTCGGCGCGGAGACGGTGGTGCTCGACCCGTTCAACGGCGACCTCGCCGAGATCCACCAACCCGAACGCGCCTGGCAGACCCTCGCGGCCGTGGCCGCGTACCGCAGGACGGCCGTGGCCGCGTACCGCAAGACCCAGGAGGTCCGATGACACCCGACGACGAAACGTTTCTCCGCCGCGCCGTGGCACTCGCCAGCCAGGCCGGAGCATCCGGCGAACGGCCGTTCGGCTCGTTGCTGGTCGGGGCGGACGGCACCGTCCTGATCGAGGACCACAACACCGTGGTCTCCGACGCGGACATCACCGCACATCCGGAACTCAAGCTGGCCCGCTGGGCCGCTCGGGAACTCTCTCCCGAGGTGGCCGCCGGCACCACCATGTTCACCAGTTGCCAGCCCTGCCCGATGTGCGCGACAGCGATCGACAGGTCCGGGCTCGGACGGGTGGTGTACGCCCTGTCCAGTGAGCAGTTCGAGGAGGTCAAGCCGGCCACTCCGCCGCTGCCTCCGGTGCGTTACGAGGGGCCGGCGCTGTTCGACGAGGCGCGTCAGCCGATCGACGACTACTACTGAGCGCAGCGGTAGGGGAGGTCGCCGACCTGCTGGACCACGTCCGGACGGCTGCTGCGGCGGCGGTGCGGGTGTGACGCAGTCGGAATTGACACTCGGTCGGCCGGCGGAGCAGGGTTGAGGAGTGACAACGATGTCAACGGGCAAAAGGGAGGAAAGCTCTTCGCGTCGCATGGGTCGCTTCGTGGCGTACCGTTGACGGTTTTGCGGCGCGGACCCGGTCCGTGCGCCGATCCTGGCCCTATGTCCCTTCCCTACTCGACGGTGACCCAGCTGAGATGACCGACGTGCCCCGATCCGACGCCCAGACGACCCCCGCTCCGGCCGGGTCACCCGACCTGCCCGACCTGGACGACTTCCTCGCCGACCAGACCCACACCCTGCTCGACACGGCCCGCCGCGCGGTCCGGCCGGAGGGCGGCTTCTGGTGGTTGACCGACGACCGCACCCCGGACCGTGGCGAAGCGGTGTACACCTGGATCACCTGCCGGATGACCCACGTGGCCGCCCTCGCCCACCGCAACGGCGACCCGGACGCCGCTGCCCTCGTCGACCACGGAATCGCCGCGCTCAGCACCCTGCTGCGCGACGACCGGTTCGGCGGTTGGTTCAGCGCCGTGGACCAGCAGGGCGCGCCAGTCGACGACCACAAGGCCGGCTACGACCACGCGTTCGTGCTGCTCGCCGCATCCAGCGCCGCGCGCGCCGGACGGCCCGGCGCGAAGGAGTTGCTCGCCGACGTGCTGACCGTGGTGCGGGACCGGTTCTGGGACGACGAGGCGGGCGCGGTCCGCGAGTCGTGGGTCCGGGACTGGACGGTCACCGAGGACTACCGCGGCGCGAACAGCAGCATGCACATGGTCGAGGCGTTCCTCGCCGCCGCCGCCGCCACCGGCGACGCGAGCTGGGCCGACCGCGCCCTGCGGATCGCCACCCACCTGGTGCACACCGAGGCCGCCCGGCACGACTGGCGGCTGCCCGAGCACTTCACCGCCGACTGGACGCCGCTGCTCGACTACAACCGGGACCAGCCCGCCGACCCCTTCCGGCCGTACGGCTCGACGATGGGCCACTGGTTGGAGTGGGCCCGGCTGCTGCTGGAGTTGGAGGCCGTCCTGCCGCAGCCACCCCGCTGGCTGCTCGCCGACGCCCGCAGCCTCTTCGCCGCGGCCGTGCGCCGTGGCTGGGCGGTCGACGGCGCCGACGGCTTCGTCTACACGATCGACTGGGACGACCGGCCGGTGGTGCGCTCCCGGATGCACTGGGTGCTCGCCGAGGCCATCGGCGCGGCGATCACCCTGCACCGTCGCACCGGCGACGACGTCTACGCCGACTGGTACCGCGTCTTCTGGGCGTACGCGCGCCGCTACCTGATCGACGGCACCGGATGGCGGCACGAGTTGGACGCACAGAACCTGCCCGCCGACACGGTCTGGCACGGCCGGCCGGACGTCTACCACGCGTACCAGGCGGTGCTGCTGTCGCGCTCGGCCAACGGGCTCGGTGGCCCCGGCCCGCTCGCCCCGGGCGAGGTGACCGCATGATCGTGGTCGCGGGAGAGGCGCTCATCGACCTGGTGGTCACCGCCGAGGGTCAGCGCGCCGTGCCGGGTGGCTCCCCGGCCAACGTGGCGCTCACCCTGGCCCGGCTCGACCAGCCGGTGCGGCTGCTGGCCCGGCTCGGCACCGACGAGTACGGTCGGCAACTCACCGCGCACCTGAGCGCCAACCGGGTGGACCTGGACTGGGCGGTCCGCGCCGCGGAGCCCACCTCGGTGGCGGTGGCCACGTTGAACGCCAGCGGGCAGGCCAGCTACGAGTTCCGGCTGGCCGGCACGGCGGACTGGCAGTGGACGCCAGGGGAGCTGCCCGACCTGACCGGGACGCCGGCGACCGCGCTGCACACCGGGTCCCTCGCGCTCGCGCTGCCGCCCGGGGCGCAGGTGCTGGAAGACCTGCTCACCCGGGAACACCGCCGGAACGGGCTCACCGTCTCGATCGACCTCAACCTGCGGCCCAGCATCGTCACCGACCGGGCGGCCGAGCAGGCCAGGGTACGCCGCCAGATGCCCCTCGCGAACCTGGTGAAGGCCAGCGACGAGGACCTGGCCTGGCTCTATCCGGGCCGGTCGGTGGGCGACGTACTGGCCGAATGGCGCGAGGCCGGGGTGTCCTGCGCGGTGGTGACCCGGGGTGGCGAGGGCGCCTGGCTGCTCGCCCCGAACGGATCACTGCACGAACAACCGGGGGTACGCACCACAGTTGTCGACACCGTCGGAGCGGGTGACTCGTTCACCGGCGGTCTGTTGGCCGCGCTGGCCGACCTCGACGCGCTCGGCGACCGCCCGGCCGACCGGCTCGCCGCGGTGACCGAGCAGCAGTGGGGCACGGTGCTCCGCCAGGCGGCGACGGTGGCCGCACTGACCTGCGCCCGCCAAGGCGCAGACCCACCCCGCCGAGCAGAAGTCCAAGCCCTCCTCAACCCAACCCCGTAAAACCCCGACCCCTCACCCCCCACCCCCACCCCCACCCCCACCCCGCCCCGCCCCAGGCTCGCCGGGTCGATCATGGACTTGTGGTGCCTCACAAACGCCGCGAAGTGCAGTCAAACGCCCACCACAACTCCATGATCGACCGGGTGGGGGTGGGCGGGGCGAGCGGGCGCGGGGGGTGGGGCGTGGGGGTGGGGCGAGGGGTTAGGTTAGGCCTCGTTTTAGGAGTTTGGTGGGGAGGACTGTGGTGGACGGTGGGGTGTCGTCGCCGGCTACTCGTTGGAAGAGGCGCTCGGTGGCCACTCTGGCCAACTCCCGGGTGTCGTAGGCGACCACGGTCAGCGGCCGGGGCATCAGGTGGGACAGTTCGAAGTCGTCGAAGCCGACGAGTGCGGCGGCACTGCCTCGGCGGTGCAGCTCCTGGAGGGCGCCGACGGTGAGCCGGTTGTTGGCGCAGAAGAAGGCCGTCGGCGGGTCCGGCAGGTCGAGTAGCGCGGCGACGGCCCGACCGGCCTCCTCGGGGGCGATGAGCCGTTCGCGGACCAGCGACTCGTCCGATGCGACCCCGGCGGTGGCCAGCGCCGCCCGCGCCCCGGTCAGCCGCTCGCGCATCGTGGGCACGCTCGGCGCGCCGAGCAGCAGGCCCACCCGGCGGTGCCCCTCGTCGAGCAGCGCGCTGACGCCGGCATGGCTGCCGCCCCGGTTGTCCAACAGCACCGCGTCGGCGTGCAGCCCCTGCGGCGGCCGGTCCAGGAAGACCACAGGCATTCCCAGCTCGACCTCGCGACGCAGGAACGAGTGGTCGAGACCCGCCGGCACCACCAGCAGCCCGTCGACCCGCCGCTGGGTGAAGTCCTGGAGCAGGGCGCGTTCCCGTTCCGGGTCCTCCTCCGACGAGGCGGTGATCAGCATGGTGCCGTGGGCGGCCGCGATCTCGGCGGCAACGCTGGCGATTGTCGCGTAGAACGGGTTGGCGATCTCCTCGATGAGCAGCCCGACCGTGGCGTTGAGCTGCCGGGAGCGCAGGTTGCGGGCGATGTCGTTGCGGCGGAAGCCCAACTCGGCGATGGCGGCCAGCACCCGGTTGACCAGCTCCTGCCCCACCGGCTCGTCGTTGACCACCCGGGAGACCGTCTTCAGGCTGACCCCGGCGTGCCGGGCCACGTCGACCATCGTCGGGCGCCGACGCACCGTCGGCCGGGTCGGGGTCTGGGTCACGGATCGTCCTCCACTGCGGGCGCCGGTCAGCGGTCGGGGGCGGCGAGCGCGTCGACCGCCTTCCGCGCGGCGACGAGCACCGGGTCCCACACCGGCGCGTACGGCGGAGCGTAGCCCAGGTCCAGTGACGTCATATCGTCCACCGTCATGCCGTTCCAGAGTGCGACAGCCAGCGTGTCGATGCGTTTGGCCGCCTCGGACCACCCGACGATCTGCGCGCCCAGCAACCGGCCGCTGGGCCGCTCGGCGATCAACTTGACGGTCATCGGCCGGGCACCGGGGTAGTAGCCGGCCCGGTTGGTCGACTCGGCGATCACCGAGACGAAGTCGAAGCCGGCCAGGGTGGCCTCCTGCTCCCGCAGGCCGGTGCGTCCCACCTCCAGGTCGCAGACCTTGGTCACGGCCGTGCCGATCACGCCGGCGAAGGTGGCGTACCCGCCGCCGATGTTGATCCCGGCCGCGCGGCCCTGCTTGTTGGCGTGTGTGCCCAGCGGCACGTGCACCGGCATCCCGCTGACCCGGTGCAGCGTCTCCACGCAGTCGCCGGCAGCCCAGACGTCGGACAGCCCGGCCACCCGCATCCGGCGGTCCACCCGGATACCGCCGGTCGGGCCGATCGGGAACCCGGCAGCCTTGGCGAGCGCGGTGTTGGGGCGTACTCCCAGGCCCAGGACCACGACGTCGGCCGGTATCGGCCCCTCGGCCGTGACCACCGCGGACACCCGGCCGTCCCGCTGCTCCAGGCCGGTCACCGGCAGGTCGGTGCGGATCGTGACACCCAGGCCACGCATCGCCTCGGCGACCAGCTCGGCCATGTCGCCGTCGACGGTCGCCATGGGCTGCGAGCCGGCCTCGACCAGGGTCACCGACAGGCCGCGCTGGATCAGCGCCTCGGCGATCTCGACGCCGATGTAGCCGCCGCCGACCACCACGGCCCGACGCGGCTGCGGCTCGGCGTCGAGCCAGTCGCGCAGCGCCGCCCCGTCGTCGAGGGTCTGCATGCCGAACACGCCGCCCGTGTCGGTGTCCGCCCACTGCGGTTTCACCGGCACCGCACCGGTGGCGTACACCAGGTCGTCGAAGCGCTCGCGGACCTCGCCGCCGCCCTCCAGGTCCCGGGCGACCACCTCGCGGCGGTCCAGGTCGATGGCCGTGACCTCGTGGCGCATCCGGACGTCCATCTCGTACGTCGTGCGGAACGTCTCCGGATCCCGGGCGATCAGCGCCTCCGGGCCGGACACCAGGCCACTGATCCAGTACGGGATGCCGCACGCCGAGTAGGAGGTGAAGTGGCCCCGCTCGAAGACCACGATCTCCAGGTCGTCACGGTCGCGGCGGCGTCGGGCCTGGGACGCCGCCGACATTCCGGCGGCGTCCCCGCCGATGACGATCAGCCGTTGTGCCACGGGCTCATCCTGTCACGACGGTGATCAGCCACGGGTCTGCCGCGCGACGTCCTGCACAACGTCGGTGAGTCGGCCGGTGCGCTCGTACACCGCGCGCTGCCGGGCCGCCCCGCTGCCGTGCCGGCGCAACCCGCCCAGCAGGTCGGTGACCTCGGCCCAGTCGCCGTGCTGCTCCAGCGCCGGCCGCAGCCGCTCGACGAACCGGTCCAGTAACTCCCAGGCCGGGCGGACCTCGCCGGTGGTGACGTCGACGGCGTCGCCCTCCAGGCCGTCGTGCGCGGCCCTCCAGTGCGCGCCGACCAGCAGGTGGTGATCGGTCTGCAACGCCGGGCGGCCGGCCTCGACGTCCGCCATGGCGGTGGCCACCAGGGCCCGGACCAGCGCGGCGACCAGCACCGCGTCGTCCACCGACGGGCAGACGTCGCCGATCCGCAGCTCCACGGTCGGGTACTTCGCCGACAGCCGGGCGTACCAGTAGAGCATCCCCTCGTCGAGCATCACCCCACTGGAGATCAACTGACTGATCAGCCGCTGGTAGTGCTCGTGCGACTCCAGGAACGGCGTCGGCGCCACCGACGGCCAGCGCTCCCACTCCACCGAGCGCCAGCTCGCGTAGCCGGTGTCCTCGCCTCGGGAGAACGGGGAGTTGGTGGTCATCGCGTGCAGCATCGGCAGCCAGGGGCGTACGTGGTTGAGCACCTGCACGCCGGTCTCCGGATCCGGAACGCCGACGTGCACGTGCATGCCGTTGTTGCCGGGGCCGGGAACGAGCAGCCGGAACCGCTCGATCATCCGGTCGAAGCGGGGCTTGTCCACCACCGGCGGCACCGGGCCGTCCACCGGGCCGGTGCCGATGGCTAGCAGGCGTACGCCGGCCCGCTCGGCGGCGTCGGCGAGTGCCCGACGGAGTACGCCGAGGGAGTGCCGGATCGACGACAACTCCAGGCCGGGCGGGCTGCCGATCTCGATCTGACTGGTCTGGAACTCCCGCTCCACCTGCCCGCGAAGTTCGGCCGGCACCTGCTCCATCACCAGGTCGACGGCCGGGACCGCGGCCCCGGTGTGCGGGTCGACGAGCAGGAACTCCTCCTCGACACCCACGGTGAGCAATCCGGTCGCCCCAGCCATCTCGCTGGGCGCCTCCGCCACCTGACCGGTCATCGACACCACCGTCCGTTCCTACCGTTCGCGGTCCGTCCGCGTCGGTCCGCTGCTGGTTACCCAACGTGGCGATGCCGGGAAACGTCGCGGTGGCCTGGGGCGTGCCGCCGGTTTCGCCAGGATGACGTGACAGTGGGTCCTATGCTGGGCCCGTGCCGGTGCCACTGGGGTTTGTCGGGGTCGCGTGGGTTTCCGCGTTCGCCCAGCTCACCCTGCTCGCTGGCCGTCCGACCGACCTGCTGGCCGGTGCCGCGCTGACCGCCCTGGTGCTGCTCGCCGTGGTGCTCGCGGCGCGGGTGCTCGGCCGCTCGGGTGTGCCGGGCACCGGGCCGCGCTGGGCCGGGTTGCGAGCCCGGTCCCGTGCTCGCCGGGTGCCCCGGCAGATCGACCCGGACGCCGCCGGTCGCCCACGCCCCCGTGCCCCGGGACACCCCTCGGCCGCGTAGCGCCACGCCGCCACGCGGCCGATCCCGCCGTCACCGGCCCCCCTGTCGAGCGGACACCGCCCGGGGTTGGGCCCCACCGGAATCGGACCGAGGGGTTTCCCATGCTTGCCTTCGCACCACTGCACGACGCTGTCGCCGCTGCCGGCACCGCGCTGTCCTGGCTCACCGACCTGCTCGAACCGTTGTCCGGCGGCATGTCGACCGCCGCCGCCATCGTGCTGTTCACCATCGCCGTCCGACTGCTGATCTCGCCGCTCACCGTCGCGCAGGTCCGCGCCGAGCGGCGCCGCGCCGCGCTCGCCCCGCAGGTGCGTGACCTCCAGCGGCGGTACGCCGAGGACCCGGCGACGCTTCAGCGCGAGGTGTTCGCGTTGTACCGCAGTGCCGGGGCCAACCCGATCGCCGGCTGTCTGCCGTTGCTGCTCCAGGCGCCGTTCCTGCTGGTGCTGTACCGGCTGTTCACCACGAACGAGGGTGGCACCGGGCTGCTCGACGAACGGCTCGCCGGGGTGTCACTGGGTCACCATCTCAGCGACGGTGTGACCGGGGCGGCCGGCCCGCTCTTCGCCGTACTGCTGGCCGTGCTGCTGGCGGTGGCCTGGTGGTCGTCGCGGCGGGCTCGGCGGGCGTCCGCGGCCGTCGGCACGGTGGCCGGCACCCCCACCGAGGGGCCGGGCGCGGCTGTGCTCGGGCGACTGCTGCCCCTGCTGCCGTTCACGACGGTGCTGGTGGCGCTGGTGCTGCCGCTCGCCGCGGTCATCTACCTGGTGACCACGAGCGTGTGGTCGGCCGCCGAACAGGCGGTGCTCCGCCGGCCGCAGGCGGTGCCGTCGCCGGCCGACCGGTAGCCGATCAACGACCGGCGGTCACCGACCGCCGGTCGTCGCGCTCCCGACGCTTGCGGACCTTACGGATCACCCAACTCACCACCATCACCACGAAGACCGCGCCGATCGCGTAGTTGAACCAGTTGCTGTAACGCTCGACGTCCTGCCAACGGCTCCCGAGCGCGTAACCGGCCCCCACGATGAGACCGTTCCAGACCCCGCTGCCGATGGTGGTGAGCAGGATGAACTCACCCATCGGCATCCGGTTGGCCCCGGCCGGCACGGACACCAGGCTGCGGACCACCGGCACCACCCGACCGATCAGCACCGCCCACCGGCCGTGCCGCTCGAACCACCTGTCGGCCTTCTCCAGGTCGTCGCTGTCCACCAATGGAATGTGGTCCAACCAGCGCTTGAGCCGTTCCTCGCCGAGTGCCGCGCCCAGCCAGTAGAGCACCAGCGCGCCGACCAGCGAGCCGACCGTCGCGGCGAACACCACGAGGAAGACGTTGAACTTGCCCTCGTGGGCCAGGAAACCGGCGAGCGCCAGCACGATCTCGCTGGGGATCGGCGGAACGATGCTCTCCAGCGCCACCAGCAGCGCCACGCCGACCGGGCCCATCGCCTCGATCACCGAGGCCACCCAACCGGTCAACCCGGTGAATTCGGACGGGTCGCCAGCCTGGGCGTACGCCATTGGTCGTCCTTCCGGTCGGCTGTCGGGGATCGGAAGGTCTTACCCGATAAGGCGATTGCTACACCTCGGGGTGCAGAGCGGTGTCCGCCGGACCCTGCCGCCACCCGGTGAACACCACGCTCAGGCCGGCGCGCGACGGCGCGCAGCAGAACGGGCCCGCCACGGCCTCGACCGCCGGGTCCAGCGGGGCGAGCCGGACCAGTCGCCACGGCTCGTCGTCGGCCCGGGCGCGGACGGTCAGCGCGTCGCCGGCCCGGCTGACCCGGACGGTCACCTCCCGGCCCTCCCACTGCGGCACCGGCGCCACCGACCAGTCGGAGAACTCCCGGGTCACCACCGCGCCGAGCTGCGCCGCACCGTCGCTCACCTCCACGCCGGCCTTGGTCCAGGTCCGCTCGTCGACGCGGACGAACGCACCGGCCTGGTCGAACTGCGCCGAGAAGTCGAGCCGGAAACTCACCTCCATGGCGGTGCCGACCGGCAGCGGTGCCAGCAGGGCCGGGCCGTTGTCGTGCACGAAGCCGTAGCTGGTCCGCCGCCAGAAGTCGCTGTCCGCCGCCGGCTCGACGACGAGCGCACCGGCGGGGCCGTCCTCGACGCGTACCGGCGGGTGCAGCCACCTGCCCGCGGACCAGTCCAACGGTGTGCTCGGCGGTACGAGGTCGTTTCCCATGACAGGCACGATAACCAAGGGTTTGCCGCGGTGATCGATCGGAGAAGTCTCTCCCGCATGGGTGACCGCTGGTATTCCGAAGCCGTCGTGTATTGCCTCGACATCGACACGTACGCCGACTCCGACGGCGACGGGGTCGGTGACATCCGTGGGCTGATCGGGAGGCTGGACTACCTGGCCCGGCTCGGGGTGACCTGCCTGTGGCTGCACCCGATCCACCCGTCGCCCAACCGCGACGACGGTTACGACGCCACCGACTTCTACAACGTGGACCCGCGCTTCGGCACCCTCGGCGACTTCGCCGAGCTGCTGCACCAGGCACAGAACCGGGGCATCCGCGTGATCATCGACCTGGTGGTCAACCACACCTCCGACGAGCACCCGTGGTTCCAGTCCGCCCGATCCTCGCCGGACTCGCCGTACCGCGACTGGTACGTGTGGTCCGACACCGAGCCGGACGACCGGCACCAGGGCATGGTCTTCCCGGGCGAGCAGGACGAGACCTGGAGCTACGACCGGACCGCCAAGGCGTGGTTCTACCACCGGTTCTACAAGTTCCAGCCGGACCTCAACTTCGCCAACCCGCAGGTCCGGGCCGAAGTCAAGAAGATCATGTCGTTCTGGCTGCAGCTCGGCGTCTCCGGCTTCCGGATGGACGCGGTGCCGTTCATCATCGAGCTGACCGAGCCGGGTAACCCGAACTCCCCGAAGGACTTCGAGTTCCTCACCGAGATGCGCCAGCACGTGCAGTGGCGGCGCGGCGACGCCGTCCTGCTGGCCGAGGCGAACGTCGAACCGGACGAACTGCCGACGTTCTTCGGCGACAGCAGCGGCTCCGGCAACCGCATCCACATGCTCTTCGACTTCATGCTCAATGGTCGACTCATGCTCGCCCTGGCCCGCGAGGACCCGGAGCCGCTCATCGACGCGCTGCACGACACCCCGAAGTTGCCAGTCGGTGGGCAGTGGGCCACCTTCCTGCGCAACCACGACGAGATCGACCTGTCCCGGCTCACCACCGAACAACGCAACCAGGTGTACGCGCAGTTCGGCCCGGACGAGACCATGCGCATCTACGACCGGGGCATCCGCCGCCGGCTCGCCCCGATGCTCGGCAACGACCGGCGACGCATCGAGCTGGCGTACGCGTTGCAGTTCTCCATGCGCGGCACGCCGGTGCTGCGCTACGGCGAGGAGATCGGGATGGGCGAGGACCTGTCGCTGCCCGGTCGGGAGGCGATCCGTACCCCGATGCAGTGGTCGTACAAGCCAAATGCCGGCTTCTCCACGGCGGAGGAGGAGAAGCTGGTCCGACCGGTGATCGACAAGGGTGAGTTCGGCTACCAGACCGTCAACGTCACCGCCCAGCGCGGCGACCCGAAGTCGCTGCTCGCCTGGTTCGAGCGCATGATCCGTACGCTGCGGGAGGCCCCGGAGATCGGCTCGGGCTCGACCACCCACATCGACGTGGCGATGCCGGCCGGAGTGCTGGCGCACCGCGCGGACGGACCGACCGGGACCATGGTCTTCGTGCACAACCTCGGCACCGACGACGTCGAGGTGGACCTGAGCAGTCTCGAACCGGAGGCCGACATGCCCATCGACGTGCTCACCGACCGTGGTTACGGCGAGCTCGGCAAGCTCGGCGCGGTGAAGGTCTCCGGCCACGGATACCGGTGGATTCGCCTATGCCGGGGGCCGGCCTGTTGAGGTTAAGCTCCTCCGATCGACCCCACGTTACCGGGAGGTAATCATGTCGGAGGAGCCCCGCGTCGCCATCGTCACCGGAGCCGCGCGCGGCATCGGCGCGGCCACCGCCCGACGGCTGGCCGCCGACGGCATGGCCGTCGCCGTGGTCGACATCGAGGAGGCGGCCACCAAGGAAACGGTGGACGCCATCGTCGGCGCCGGCGGCCGGGCACTCGGTGTGGGGGCCGACGTGTCCGACCGCGATCAGGTCGAGGCGGCGGTGTCCCGGGTCGCCGCCGAGCTGGGCGCGCCCACCGTGCTCGTCAACAACGCCGGTGTGCTCCGCGACAACCTGCTGTTCAAGATGACCAACGCCGACTGGGACACGGTGCTGGGGGTGCACCTGCGTGGCGCGTTCCTGTTCAGCCAGGCCGCGCAGAAGCACATGGTGGACCGGAAGTGGGGGCGGATCGTCAACCTCTCCAGCACCTCCGCACTGGGCAACCGGGGCCAGGCGAACTACGCCGCCGCCAAGGCCGGCCTCCAGGGCTTCACCAAGACGCTCGCCATCGAGCTGGGGCCGTTCGGGGTGACCGTCAACGCGGTCGCACCCGGGTTCATCGTCACCGACATGACCGCGGCCACCGCCGCCCGGATGAAGGTCGACTTCGAGGACTTCAAGAAGCACGCGGCGGCCGAGATCCCGGTGCGTCGGCCGGGGTTCCCGGAGGACGTCGCCCACACCATCTCGTTCCTGGCGAGCGAGGGTGCCGGCTTCGTCTCCGGTCAGGTCATCTACGTCGCGGGCGGCCCCCGGGACTGACCCGTACTCGCGACGAGGGCGCTCCTTCGCGAAGGGGTGCCCTCGTCGCCGTGTCAGGCGGTGGTGCGGCGGGCGCCGGTCGCGTCAGGCGGCGGTGCGGCGGGTGCGCCAGAGCCAGATCAGGCCGAGCACCGGCAGTACCAGCGGGATGTAGCCGTACCCGCTGCCGAACTGCGACCAGACCGTCTCGTCCGGGAAGAGCTCCTTGTCGACAAGGCTCAGGATGCCGACCGCGACCACCCCGACCAGCTCCACGGAACAGCACGCCAGCGCGACCCGTCGACCGGTGTGTCCGGCGCGGGCCAGCCCCACCGCCGCCACGATGTAGATGAGCGCGGCCACCCCGGACAACAGGTAGGCCACCGGCGCCTCGTCGAACTTGGTGGCGAGCTGTAGGCCCGCCCGACTCGTCGCCGCGATGGCGAAGAGCAGGTAGACCGCGATCAGCAGCCGACCCGGGCCGGCGTTCGTCGCGCGGCCGGCCGGTCGGGTCTCACCCACCGAGCACCTCCCAGGTCTGCTGCAACCGGACCACCACCACCGGGGTGACCAGGCAGACCGCACAGACGATCGCCGAACCCCAGCGGGTCGGCTCCATCCGGGCCAGCACCCAGGCCAACGGCGGCAGGCACACAAGCGTGACCAGATAGCCGAAGAACGCGCCGGGCTCACCGGGCCGGTCCCCGCCGCCGACCGCGACCAGGGCCAGCACGCCCACCACGAGCAAGGCCACCTCGAGTACGGCCAGGCCGATGAACTGCACCCGGTCCGGCGGTCGTTGGCGCACCGCCGCCACCAGCGCCCACACCGCGACGAGCAGCGACAGCACGATCGACACCGTCGCGACGATTCCGTCCACCGGCGAGTCGGCACCCACGCTGGTCACCGGGCCTGCCCGGTCGTTGCCTCGGTCACCGGCACAGCCTACTAACCGCCGTAGTAATCGGATGACCCTGCCTCGCCGGGCGGCCGCCGAGGGGTGTCCGTAACGCCCCGGGCGGACCTCAGTCGCTGTCCGGCAACCAGTAGACCGAGACGGCCAGGAGCGGCTCCGGTCCGTCGTTCCGGATCTGATGCTGCACCCCGCTGTCGAACGCCACGACGTCCCCGGACCGCAGCACGCTCGTCCGGTCGCCGAAGGTCAACATTCCGGTGCCGGACACGATGATCCACACCTCGCGCGATCGGTGGACATCGACGTCGCTGGAAGTGTTCGGGGCCACCGACCAGCGAGCAACCTCGAACGGCGCGGGCGCCGCCGACGGAAACGGCAGCAGCGCGAGGTGCACGGGCCCGCCCTCGGCGAAGTCGTACGAGTGCGCGAAGTCGACGGGACCGCTGGTCAGTGCTGAATCGATACTCGCCATGCCATCGAGACTGCCCCGTCGAACCTGCCGCGTCTGGCGGCATTCGGACACGGCGTTGCCGAGGGCGGGCCCGTGGAAACAGGGGTGGGCAGCGTCGATTGGTCGAACCCGCCGCCGTCGTGGCAGGTGGGACGACTAGCGTGGATCACGGCCGTGGCGTTGCCACGGGGTGGGGAAACAGCGGAGGTACACGTGCTGCGGTTCGGTTTGTTCGGCACCGGTCACTGGGCGATCGAGACGCACGGGAAGGCGTTGCACGCACATCCGGACGCGGAGTTGGTCGGGGTGTGGGGGCGTAACCCGGAGCGGGCCTCCGCGCTGGCCGAGCGGTACGGGGTGCCGGCCTACGCCGACGTCGACGCCCTGATCGCGCAGTGCGAAGCGGTCGCCGTCGCGCTACCGCCGGACGTCCAGGCCGACATCGCGGTCCGGGCCGCGTCCGCCGGGCGGCACCTGCTGCTGGACAAGCCGCTGGCGCTCAGCGTGGCCGACGCCGACCGGGTCGTCGCCGCCGCCGAGGAGTCCGGGGTCGCCTCGGTCGTCTTCTTCACCCAGCGGTTCCAGCCGAACGTGACCGCTTTCCTCGCCGCCACCGCCGCCGTCGGGGGCTGGCAGCACGGCCGCACCACCGCGTTCGCCTCGATCTTCCAGGACGGCAGCCCGTACGGCGGGTCGTTGTGGCGCCGGGAGCACGGCGCGCTCTGGGACATCGCCCCGCACGCGCTCTCCATCCTCCTTCCGGTGCTGGGCCGGGTGACCCAGGTCGCGGCGATGGACGGACCGAACGGAATGGTGCACCTGCTGCTCACCCACGAGGGGGGAGCCACGAGTAGCGCCTCGCTCTCCCTGGACGCCCCGACCGAGTCGATGGCCCGGGAGTTCGTGTTCTACGGCGAGAACGGCATCGAGAACGTCCCGTTCGGCGAGAACGACGCCGCAACCGCGTTCGGCGTCGCCATCGACCAGCTCGTCGAGCAGGTGCGAGCCGGCACCCGCGACCACCGCTGCGACGTCCGCTTCGGCCGTGAGGTCGTCGGCATCCTGGCCGCCGCCGAAACCGCCCGCACCGAATCCCGCACAGTCCCGCTCCCCTAACACCCCCACCCCCTGACCCACCCCACCCAACCCACCCCACCCCCGCCCGTCGACCCCGGTGATCATGGAGTTAGCGGCGCGACACGCCGTGCCGGAGGGCAATAACCTCATGATCACCGGGGCCGACGAGGCGGGGCCGACGAGGCGGGGGCGACGGGGCGGGGGCGACGGGGCGGGGGCGACGGGCGGGGGCAGGGGTTAGGGGAGTGTGGTTAGGGCGGCGTTTAACTCGTCTGGGGAGTTGAACTGTTCGGGCGGTAGCGACTGCAACATCTGCAACATTTCTGTGCTGGCGCCGTTCTCCTGGCCCCAGCGGATCAGGTCCTCCCGGGAGACCGGGTAGTCGAGTCCGGCCAGGTACTCCTGCAACTGAACGCCGGTGACGGTCATGTCGGCCGGCTACCCGCTCGCGGTGGCCGTACACCGGCTCGGTCGGCACCCACGACGGCCCGGCGGCCGGCGTGTCGGCCCGCGGCGCGCCCACGGTTTGTCCCCACGGGGGTCGGGTAGCCGCTGGCATGCTGGTTCAGCGGCTCGGCGCGCCGAGCGACTTCGACCCGTTGCTGGAGCGCGTTCGGGACGCCCGGGTGGTGATGATCGGCGAGTCCACCCACGGCAGTTACGACTACTACCGGCTGCGTGAGCAGCTCACCCGTCGGTTGGTCGCGGAGTGCGGCTTCTCCTTCGTCGCGGTGGAGGGTGACTGGCCGGACTGTGACCGGGTGCACCGTTCGGTGACCGCCGCGCCGGACGGCGCACTCCAACCGCAGCTTGCGCTGGACCAGTTCCAGCGGTGGCCGACCTGGATGTGGGCCAACGCCGAGGTGGCCAGGTTCGCCAGTTGGTTGCGGGCCTGGAACGTGGAGCGGCCGGAGGAGCAACGCGCCGGGTTCCATGGGCTCGACGTGTACAGCCTCTGGGAGTCGATGCAGGCGATCTTCGACTACCTGGGGGAGGAGGACCCGACGTCGCTGGAGGCGGCGCAGGACGCGTACCGGTGCTTCGAGCCGTACGGGAAGAGGGTCGAGGAGTACGGCGCGGCCAGCCGGTTCGTCTCCGCCCGCTGTGAGGAGGAGGTCGTCCGGCTGCTCGCCCGGACCCGCGAACATGCCCTCTCCGACGGCCCGGACCGCTTCTCGGCCTGGCAGAACGCGGAGGTGGTGGCGGGGGCGGAGCGGTACTACCGGGCGATGGTGGCCGGTGGGCCGGACTCGTGGAACATCCGCGACACCCACATGCAGGACACCCTGGACCGGCTGCTGGACCGCTACGGCCCGGAGGCCCGGGGCATCGTCTGGGCGCACAACACGCACGTCGGGGACGCGCGGGCCACCGACATGGCCGCGGACGGGATGGTCAACATTGGTCAGTTGGCCCGGGAACGGCACGGCGACGACGCGGTGGCGCTGATCGGCTTCGGTAGCTACCGGGGCACGGTGATCGCCGCACCCCGGTGGGGTTCGCCACCCGAACCGATGGTGGTGCCTCCGGCCCGCGCGGGGTCGATCGAGCGGCGGCTGCACGAGCTGATGCCGGACCGGGCGGTGCTGATCTTCGGCGGTGACGACCAGCCCGGCTGGGTGACCGACACCGCCGACCATCGGGCGATCGGGGTCGTCTACGACCCGTCCTTCGAGTCCTGGGGCAACTACGTGCCCACCCGGCTCGGCGACCGCTACGACGCGTTCATCTGGTGCGACGAGACAACCGCTCTGCACCCGCTGCCGGTCCCGGCCGCCTCCGGCGAGATGGAAACCTACCCGGCTGGCGTCTGACGCCGTGCCCGATCGTGTCGATCATGGGGTTGTGGTGCTGGACGAAGGCCTCGGATCGGGGCACGACGGGCACCACAACTCCATGATCGACCGGGCGGCGGCGGGGTTAGACCCGGGCTGGGGTTTGTTCTTCCAGGTGGGTGCGGAGGCCTTCGCCCTCGATGTCGACGTTCGGTAGGGCGCGGTTGAGCCAGCTCGGCAGCCACCAGGCGCGGTCACCCAGGAGTGACATCACCGCCGGGACGATCGTCATCCGGACCACGAACGCGTCGATGGCGACGCCCACCGCGAGCGCGAAGCCCATCGACTTGATCACCGGGTCCTCCAGGAAGACGAAGCCCCCGAAGACCGACATCATGATCAGCGCGGCGGCGGTGACCACCCGGGCGCCGTGCCCCATGCCGCTGATGGTGGCCTGCCGGGCGGACTTGCCGTGGACGAAGTCCTCCCGCATGCGGGACACCAGGAACACCTCGTAGTCCATGGCGAGCCCGAACAGGATGCCGATCAGCAGGATCGGCAGGAAGCTGATCAGCGGGCCCGGCGTGTCCAGGCCGACCAGGTCGGCGAGGTGCCCCTGCTGGAAGACCGCCACCGTGATGCCGAATGTGGCGGCGACGGTGAGCAGGAAGCCCAACGCGGCCTTGACCGGCACCAGCAGCGAGCGGAACACCAGCATCAGCAGCAGCACCGAGAGCCCGACCACCAGCAGCAGGTAGACCGGTAGCGCGTCGGAGAGCTTCTCGGAGACGTCGATGCCGATCGCGGTGGCACCGGTGAGCAGCACGTCAGCGTCGCGGATCCCGCCCACCGCGCCGCGGATGTCGTGCACCAGGGTTTCGGTGGCCTCGTCGGTCGGGCCGGTCTTGGGCACCACGCCGAGCAGCGCGGTCCGACCGTCCGGGCTGAGCTGCGCCGGTGCCACCGCGAGGACGTTCTCGGTGCGCTGGAGCAGTGCGGTGACCTGCGGCACGGCGGTCGCGGTGGCCTGCGGCGTGGCACCGGCGACCACCACCGCGAGCCGGCCGGTGAAGCCCGCTCCGAAACCCTCGACGGTCAGGTCGTTGGCCACCCGGGCGGGTGAGCCGACGGCGGCCGTCGCGGCCCCCGGCAGGGCCAGCCGCATGTCCGGCGTGGGCAGCGCGAGCAGGCCCAGGCCGAGCAGACCGACCAGGATGACGGGTACGCGGAAGCGGGTGACCAGTCGTGCCCAGCGGAACCCGAACCGGGACTCGTCCTCGGCGGCCGGCCGGTCGGTGCCGCCGGAGTGGTCGGCGAAAGCGCTGGTGTCGGTGGTGGTGCCAGCGCTGGTGTCGGTGCCGTCGGTGGCGACGGCGCGCAGTCGGCGGGGGAGCACCCGGCGACCGGCGAAGCCGAGCAGTGCCGGCTGGAGGGTGATCGCGACGAGGACGGCGACGGTGACCGTGCCGGCGGCGGCGAGACCCATCACGGTGAGGAACGGGATGTTCACCACGGCCAGTCCGGCCAGCGCGATGACCACCGTCGCGCCCGCGAAGACCACCGCGGACCCGGCGGTGCCGACCGCTCGGCCGACCGCCTCCTCCGGGGACAGGCCTTCGAGCAGGTTCTGCCGGTGCCGGGAGGTGATGAACAACGAGTAGTCGATGCCGACGGCGAGGCCGAGCATCAGCGCCAGGATCGGTGCGGTGCTGGTCAACTCGATGACGCCGCTGAGCGCGAACAGACCGGCCATGCCGACGCCCACGCCGATCAGCGCGTTGAGCATCGTCATTCCGGCGGCGACGAGGGAACCGAACGTGATGATCAGGACGATCGCGGCGACGAGGACGCCGAGCGCCTCGGTGGAGCCGATCTCCGGCTCACCACCGAGCACCTCACCACCCGGGGCCACCTGCCAACCCTTCGCCTCGGCGGCGGCGCCGACCTCCTCGTACGCGGTGCGCTGCGCGTCGCTCACCTCGTCGCCGCCGCTGGCGAACTGGACCTGGACCAGCGCGTACCGGCCGTTGGGCGAGACCGCGCCGACCTGGAGCGGGTTGACCGCGCCGACCACGCCGGGCAGGGACGAGGCCTCCTGGACCAGCTCCTGCACCACGGCCTGGCCCTCGGGGGTGGCCAGTTGGCCGTCGGCCGGCGCCTTGACCGTGATGGTGCCGGTCGCGCCGCTGGCCGCGGGGAACTGCTCGGCGAGCAGGTCGAGCGCCCGCTGGCTCTCGGTGCCGGGCATCGTGAAGTTGCTCGCCGTCGGGCCGCGCAGGGTCGCCGCGGCCAGGCCGGCGATGACGAGTACGACGAGCCAGAGCGCGACAACGAGTCGACGCCGGCGCAACGCGCCCCGGCCAAGCCGGTAGAGCAGGGTGGCCATCAGGAGTCCTTGTCCTCGGTCGTGGGTGCTGGGTGCTGGGGTGACTCGACGGGCTCGACGGCCCGCCGGACGAGGGTGAGCAGGGCGGGGCGCAACTCGTCGTCGGGCATGTCGACGAACTCGGCGCACGCCTCGGAGATGCCGGCGAGCAGCACCAGCGCGGCGATCCGGGCACCGGGGCGGTCGGAGTGCCCGGCCAGCGCGTCGCGCAGCCGATCCGAGATCTGCTGGATGTGTGCGAAGGCCGGCTGGCACAGCAGCTCGGGGAACTCGCCGCGCAGCACCGCGATCTCCCGCCGGAACCGGACCGCGAGGTCGACGAAGCCGATCGCGGCGACCTCCTGGGCGGGCGCCCCGGTCAGGCCGGTGAGCTGGTCGTCGAGGTCTCGCAGCACACCGATCGCGGGAGCCATCAGCTCGGCGAGCAGGGCTTCCTTGTTGGCGAAGTGGTAGAGCACGGTGGCCTTGGAACAGCCGACCTCGCCGGCGATGTCCTGGAGCGAGGTGCCCCGGTAGCCGGTGACCGCGAACCGTCGCGCCGCCGCGGCGAGAATCTCACCGTGCGTTTCGGACACCGCTCTGGCCATCATTGGTCCACCTCCGTGAACCAGCATGCCTGACCGATCGGTCAGATCCTGACCGATCGGTCAGACTCCTGCGGTGGCGTTCCCCACATCCGGCGTTGGTTTACTCGGCGTGCTCGGCGTCGTACCTGGTCCGCGCCTCGGCGATGGCCCGACGGTGCCGCTCGGCCCAGGCGGTCAGCGCGACAAGTGACTCGTACAGCTCCAGCGCCATCGGGGTGGCGGTGTATTCGACCTTCGGCGGAACGGTCGGGTAGACCCGGCGGTGCAGCAGACCGTCCCGTTCCAGGTTGCGCAGTGTCAGGGTGAGCATCCGGCGGCTGATTCCCTCGATGTGCCGCTCCAGCTCGGTGAAGCGCACCGGCCCGTGTGAGGCGGCCACCAGAACGCCGATGCTCCACTTGCCGCCGACCCGGTCGAGCACCTGGCGGACGGTGCACGCCCGAGCCTGGCCCGGGGTGAACGGCACGTTCTCGGCCGTGCACGTCACCTCGGCCTGGACCAGCGCGGACACATCGCTGTTCCTCTGGGACATATCAGTGCCTCCTTCCGCTCCGGTTCATGGTCACAGACGATGACCTCGGTAACAAACCGTGCACCAAGGAGGGGGTTTCATGGACCGCGTCGTTGCGTCCCGCTGGCCGGCACTGCTCGTGCTCTGTGCCGGCAGCCTGATGATCATCCTGGATGGCACGGTCGTGGCGGTGGCGCTGCCCGCCGTACAGCGCGACCTGGGCTTCACCGCCGCCGGCCTGGCGTGGGTGGTCAACGCCTACCTGGTCGCGTTCGGCGGGCTGCTGCTGCTCGCCGGCCGACTCGGCGACCTGCTCGGCCGGCGGGGGGTCTTCCTGGCCGGCGTCGCGCTGTTCACCCTCGCCTCGCTGGCCTGCGCGGTCGCCACCGGGCCGGCCCTGCTGGTGGCCGCCCGGTTCGGCCAGGGCGTCGGTGGGGCGCTGGCCATGGCGGTCAGCCTCGGCATGATCGTCCGGCTCTATCCCGAACCGGCCGAGCGCGCCCGTGCGATCGCCGTCTTCAGCTTCACCGGAGCAGCCGGCGCGTCGGTCGGCACCGTCGCCGGTGGGGTGCTCACCGATGCGGCCGGGTGGCGGGCGATCTTCCTGGTCAACCTGCCGATCGGTGCGGCCATCCTGCTCACGGCCGTCCGCCGGCTCCCCGCCGAACGGGGTATCGGCCTACGGGCCGGCCTGGACCTGCCCGGCGCGCTGCTCGTCACCGCCGGTCTGATGGCCGCCGTGCTGGGCATCGTGGGGACCGGCGAGCACGGCTGGACCAGCCCGCGCACCCTCGGCGCGGCGGCCCTCGCGGCGCTGCTGCTCGGCGGGTTCGTGCTCCGCCAACGAGTGGCGGCGACCCCGCTGCTGCCGGGTCGGGTGCTGCGCGTCCCGGGTCTGGTGGCGGCGAACGCCGTGCAGTTCCTCATGGTGGCCGCGTACTTCGGTTTCCAGTTCCTGCTCGCCGTGGAGCTGCAACTGGTGCTCGGGCTGGACGCGGCCACGACCGGCTGGGCCTTCCTGCCCACCCCGGTGGTGATCGCGGTGGTGTCACTCGGCCTGGCCGGTCGGCTGATCGCCCGTTGGGGCGCCCGGACCGTACTGCTGGTCGGGCTGGGCCTGGCCACCGTCGGCTTTCTGCTGCTCGCCCGGCTGCCCACCGACGGCGCGTACCTCGCCGACGTACTCCCGGCGATGTTGATCTTCGGGATGGCCGGCGGTCTGACCCTGCCGGCGGTCACCACCCTGGCCATGGCCGGCGCGACCGACGCCGGGCTCGCCTCCGGCCTGGCCAACACCACCCAGCAGGTCGGTGGGGCGGTCGGCCTGGCCGCGCTGGCCACCCTGGCCGCCGCCCGCAGCGACAGCCTGCGGACCGCCGGCTGGGCCGAGACGGCCGCGTTGGCCGGTGGCTACCGGGTGGCGTTCGCCGTGGCCGCCGCCCTGGTGGTCGCCGCGTTGCTGGTGGCACTGACCACGCTGCCCGGCACCCGACCCGCCCGAACCAGCCGGCCGGGTGAGTTGACCGCCGACACCGAGCCGGTCGGCAGGGCAGGTTGACCGCCGGCAACGGGCCGGTCGGCAGGGCAGGTTGACCGAGGGCCGTGGGGCCGCGAAGGTGGTCGGGTGAGCGAGGCTGACGAGACCCGGGACGGCGTGGCCCTGACCAACCTGGACCAGCCGCTGTCCGACCGCGACGGCGCGACCAAGCGTGACCTGGTCGACTACCTCGACGCGGTCAGTGGGCGGATCCTCCCGCAGGTGCGGGGCCGCCCCCTGTCGGTGATCCGGGTCCGCCCCGGCCAGCCGCCCTTCATGCAGAAGAACCTGCCCCGCTACACCCCGGACTGGGTCCGCCGGGTGCCGGTCTGGGCGGAGGCGTCGCACCGGGAGATCTCGTACGCCCTCTGCGACGACCGGCGCACCCTGCTCTGGTTCGCCAACCAGCGCGCGGTGGAGTACCACCCGACACTGGCCACCGCGGCGGATCCGCAGCGCCCGACGCACCTGGTGCTCGACCTGGACCCGCCGGAGGGCGACGGCTTCCGGGCAGCCGTCGCCGCGGCCCTGCTGGTCCGCCAGGCACTCGCCGACGCCGGCCTGGCCGGTGCGGTCAAGACCAGCGGGGCGAAGGGCGTGCACGTGTTCGTCCCGGTGGCCGACGAACCCACGGCGGAGGAGTTGGCCGCCGCCACCCGGGCGCTGGCCGTCCGCGCCGAGCGGCTCGACCCGGCGTTGGCCACCACGGCGTACATCAAGGAGGACCGGGGTGGCCGGGTCTTCGTGGACGCCACCCGCGCGGGCGGGGCGACGGTGGTGGCCACGTACAGCCCGCGGCTGCGCCCCGGGATGCCGGTGTCCTTCCCGGTCGACTGGGCCGACCTGACCGAGGTGACCCCGGCCGACTTCACCATCCGGACCGCGCCGGCGCTGCTCGGCGACGGCGACCCGTGGGCCGCGCTGATGCCGGCGCCGCAGCCGCTCCCGGCCGACCTGGTCGCCGAGGGCCGGACCATCCCGGTGGCCCGGGTGCAGGCCATGCACGAGGGGAAGCGTCGGGCCCGCGCCCGCCGCGAGGCCGGCTGACCGGGCTCGCCGGCCTCCGCCCGCGCCCGGCGAGCGGCTGATTGTCGGTGGGTTGTGGCACGATTTCCCAGGTGAGCAGCAAACCCGATGCGACCCAGCGACTGGGCGACCTCGCGCGGCTGCGCCGGGTCCGCGACCGGATCGACCGGGAGTACGCGTCTCCGCTCGACGTCGAGGCGCTCGCCCGGGGCGCGCACATGTCGGCCGGGCACCTCAGCCGCGAGTTCCGGCTCGCCTACGGCGAATCTCCGTACAGCTACTTGATGACGCGGCGGATCGAGCGCGCGATGGCGTTGTTGCGTCGTGGCGACCTCAGCGTCACCGAGGTCTGTTTCGCGGTCGGCTGCTCGTCGTTGGGCACCTTCAGCACCCGCTTCACCGAGCTGGTCGGCGTGCCGCCGAGCGTCTACCGGCGGCGGGCGGGGCAGGCGACGGCGGGGATGCCGTCCTGCGTGGCGAAACAGGTGACCAGACCGATCAGGAATCGAGAAGCGCAGGTCACGGAGCCACAACTAGCGTGACGGCCATGGACATCACCATTCACTCAAGCTTCCTTCCGCACCTCGACCCCGATGCCTCGCTGGCCTTCTACCGCGACGTCCTCGGTTTCGAGGTCCGCCTCGACGTCGGCTACGGGGGGATGCGCTGGATCACCGTCGGGCCGGCCGGCCAGCCGAGCACGGCCATCGTCCTGCACCCGCCGGCCGCCAGCCCCGGCATCACCGACGACGAACGCCAGACCATCCTGGAGCTGGTGGCCAAGGGCAGCTACTTCGGCGTCAATCTGGCCACCGCCGACCTCGACGCCACCTTCGCCAACCTGGAGGCCAGTGACGCCGAGGTCGTCCAGGAGCCAACCGAGCAGCCGTACGGCGTGCGCGACTGCGCCTTCCGCGATCCCGCCGGCAATCTGATCCGCATCCAGGAAGTGCGCTGACCCGTCCAACCCCGGCCAGATGGAGACTCGATGAGCACGGCCACCCCGCCGTCCACGCCGCACGTCGCGGACAGCCACGATCTGATCCGTGTGCAGGGCGCGCGCGTCAACAACCTCAGGGACGTCAGCGTCGAGATCCCGAAGCGCCGGCTGACCGTGTTCACGGGTGTCTCCGGCTCCGGCAAGAGCTCGTTGGTGTTCGGCACCATCGCCGCCGAGTCGCAGCGGATGATCAACGAGACCTACAGCGCGTTCCTGCAGGGCTTCATGCCGACGCTGGCCCGGCCCGAGGTCGACCTGCTGGACGGCCTGACCACGGCGATCATCGTGGACCAGGAGCGGATGGGCGCCAACTCCCGGTCCACGGTCGGCACCGCCACCGACGCCAACGCGATGCTGCGCATCCTGTTCAGCCGGCTCGGTCAGCCGCACATCGGCTCGCCCAACGCGTACTCCTTCAACGTCCCCTCGGTGAAGGCCACCGGTGCCATCACCGTCGACCGTGGCGTTGGCAAGACGAAGACCGAGAAGGCGACATTCACCCGGCTCGGCGGGATGTGCCCACGCTGCGAGGGCATGGGGTCGATCAACGACATCGACCTGTCGGCGCTGTACGACGACAGCCTCTCGCTCAACGAGGGCGCGATCACGATCCCGGGCTACAGCATGGAGGGCTGGTACGGCCGGATCTTCCGTGGCTGCGGCTACTTCGACCCGGACAAGCCGATCGGCAAGTACACCAAGCGGGAGCAGCACGACCTGCTCCACCGGGAGCCCACCAAGATCAAAATTGATGGGATCAACCTGACGTACACGGGCCTGATCCCGTCCATCCAGAAGTCCTTCCTCGCCAAGGACATCGACGCGTTGCAGCCGCACATCCGCGCCTTCGTGGAACGGGCCGTGACCTTCACGACCTGCCCCGACTGCGACGGCACCCGGCTCAGCCAGGAGGCCCGGTCGTCGAAGATCCAGGGAAAGAACATCGCCGACGCCTGCGCCATGCAGATCAGTGATCTCGCCGCCTGGGTCCGGGGGATCAGGGAGCCGTCGGTGACCCCGTTGCTGGCCGGGCTGCAACACCTCCTCGACTCGTTCGAGAAGATCGGGTTGGGTTACCTGTCACTCGACCGGCCGTCGGGCACCCTGTCGGGCGGCGAGGCGCAGCGCACCAAGATGATCCGCCACCTCGGCTCGTCGCTCACCGACGTCACCTACGTCTTCGACGAGCCCACGATCGGGCTGCACCCGCACGACATCCAGCGGATGAACGAGCTGC
The DNA here is from genome assembly GCF_040648675.1 of Micromonospora sp. NPDC049101. NCBI lineage: Bacteria > Bacillati > Actinomycetota > Actinomycetes > Micromonosporales > Micromonosporaceae > Micromonospora > Micromonospora sp. NPDC049101. The sequence goes on from NZ_JBEZED010000005.1 coordinate 168,251, forward strand.
TGCTGCAACTGCGCGACAAGGGCAACACCGTGCTGGTCGTGGAGCACAAGCCGGAGGCCATCGCCATCGCCGACCACGTCGTCGATCTCGGTCCCGGAGCCGGCACGGACGGCGGGACGATCTGCTACGCGGGCACCCTGGAGGGCCTACGCGCCAGCGGCACCATCACCGGCCGCCACCTCGACGACCGGGCGGCCCTCAAGGAGACGGTGCGTACGCCGACCGGCAGGCTGGAGATCCGTGGTGCGACGGCCAACAACCTCCAGGCCGTCGACGTCGACGTCCCGCTCGGGGTGCTCGTCGTCGTGACGGGTGTCGCCGGCTCCGGCAAGAGTTCACTCGTGCACTCCTCGATCCCCGCCGGTGCGGGTGTGGTGTCGATCGACCAGGGCGCGATCCGTGGCTCACGGCGGAGCAACCCGGCCACGTACACCGGATTGCTCGACCCGATCCGTAAGGCGTTCGCGAAGGCCAACGGGGTGAAGCCGGCGCTGTTCAGCGCCAACTCCGAGGGCGCGTGCCCGAGCTGCAACGGCGCCGGTGTCATCTACACCGACCTGGGGATGATGGCCGGCGTCGCCGCACCGTGCGAGGACTGCGAGGGCAAGCGGTTCCAGGCGTCGGTGCTGGAATACCGCTTCGGCGGTCGCGACATCAGCGAGGTGCTCGCGATGTCGGTGACCGAGGCCGAGAAGTTCTTCGGCGCCGGCGAGGCACGTACGCCGGCCGCGCACGCCATCCTCGACCGGCTCGCCGACGTCGGGCTCGGCTACCTCAGCCTGGGCCAACCGCTCACCACCCTCTCCGGCGGCGAGCGGCAGCGGCTCAAGCTGGCCACCCACATGGCCGAGAAGGGCGGCGTCTACGTCCTCGACGAACCGACCACCGGCCTGCACCTGGCCGACGTCGAGCAACTGCTCGGCCTGCTGGACCGCCTCGTCGACGCCGGCAAGTCGGTGATCGTCATCGAGCACCACCAGGCGGTCATGGCGCACGCCGACTGGATCATCGACCTCGGTCCCGGTGCCGGCCACGACGGTGGTCGGGTCGTCTTCGAGGGCACCCCCGCCGACCTCGTCGCCGCCCGTTCCACCCTCACCGGCGAGCACCTGGCGACGTACGTGGGCAGTTGACGGCCGACGTTCACGCCACCGGCGGTCGGGCGTGCCGTGCCGTCGTGGTGGCGAGGACTCCGCAGGTGGCGGTGATCAGACCGAGGGCTGCGGTGCTCGGGTTGACGTACCCGGGCACTGACGAGGTGACGTAGGTGCTGCCACCGCTGAGGCGGCACTCGAAGCGCAGCGGCAGGAGGCGGACGTCGTACCCGTTGACCTGGCTCGCCCGCTGCGGCCCGGCCTCCCGACAGGGTTCGATCGGGAAGGAGCCGGCGCCACCGTCCTCCGCCCGCAGCACCGCGTAGCCGAGGTGGAGCAGACCCCAGGCGTACACGGCGACGGCGCCCGCGCCGGCGAGAAGGGCCGCCGCCCGCAGCCAACCCGACCGTTCGCTGCTCCGGAACACCGTGCGGAGCCCGCGAACGGTGAGGGTCGTCGCGAGGACGGCCCCACCCAGCGCGGCGAGGAGCAACACGAGAAACAGCATGCCGACATTCTTGATCTTGTGCGATCGTCGACGCCAGTGGGGTGGTCAGGCGGGACTGTTGGCGACCGCGACGTCGAGCACCCAGGTGATGCCGAACGGATCGGTGAGCATGCCGTAGAGGGGCGCCCAGCCGGCAGGTGCGAGGTCGACCACGATTGTCGCGCCCTCGCTGAGCTTCTTCCAGTAGCCGGTGATCTCGTCGGCGTCCCTACCGCGGACCGAGACGAAGAACGGGCTCTCGCCCGGGCTCCACGGTCGCCCGGACGGCACGTCGTACGCCATGATCTGGAAGCCCTCGGCGGACGTGACCTGACCCCACATGACCTGGTCGGCCTCGTCCGGGTGCTGCACGTTCTGAGCCTCGGCATAGGTCACCGCGACGAGGTCACCGCCGAACACCGACCGGTAGAACTCGAGAGCGGCACGGGCGTTGCCCCGCAGGTTGACGTGCGCGACGGTGTCGATGCTCATGGTTGCCCCTCCTGGTACGTGTCCTCACCCCGTGGCTGCTGCCCGGGGACGAGGGAACGATGACAGCGGTAGCGGTCAGGTTGTGTCCGCTACCTTTGCGAAGATCGGAGGCATGCCCAAGACCTCGGCGCGACTGCTGGCGTTGCTCTCGCTGCTCCAGGCGCGCCGCGACTGGCCGGGCGGCCTGCTTGCCGAAAGGCTGGACGTCAGCCCCCGCACCGTGCGGCGCGATGTCGACAGGTTGCGCGAACTCGGCTACCCGGTCCGGGCCGTCAAGGGCCCGGACGGCGGGTACCGGCTGGACGCCGGTGCTCAGTTGCCACCGCTGCTGTTCGACGACGAGCAGGCGGTCGCCATCGCCGTCGCGCTCCAACTGGCCCCCCTCTCCGGAGCGGGCATCCAGGAGGGCGCCGCGCGAGCGCTGCACACCATGCGGCAGGTCATGCCCAGTCGGTTGCGGCACCGCATCGACACCCTGCGGGTCACCGCCGTCGAACAACCCACCACCCGCCCGGACCCGCCGGTCGACAGCAGTGTGCTGACGGCCATCGGGACGGCCGTGCACGCCCACGATGTCCTGCGCTTCGACTACGCCTCGACGACGTCCGACCGCCACGCGCCACCCCGCCGCGTGGAGCCCCACCACCTCGTCACCTGGAAGGGACGCTGGTACCTCGTCGGCTGGGACCTCGACCGTGGCGACTGGCGCACGTTCCGGGTCGACCGCGTCAGCCCGCGTACCCCAACCGGACCGCGCTTCGCCCCCCGACGGCTCCCCGCGACAGACGTGGCCACTTTCGTGGCCGCCCGATTCCGAGGGTCCACCGACGCGTCGGCGTGGCCCTGCCTCGGTGAGGTCATCCTCGACCTTCCCGCCGCCGTGGCCGCCACGTACACGAACGACGGGCTCGTCGAAGAACTTGGCCCCGACCGGTGCCGACTCGTGCAGGGCTCCTGGTCCTGGACCGGTCTCGCAGCCGCCCTCGGCAGGTTCGACGCCGACATCGAGGTTGTCGGGCCCGCGGAGCTCAGGGCCGCCTTCGCGGGTCTCGCCCGCCGTTTCGCCGCCGCGGCAGGATGACCCCCGTTGGGCGGCTACGACCAGCGGGAATGCGAAAACCGGGCGCGGGGAGCCAACATGCTCCTGCGCCCGGCCTGATTTCTTGGCAAGTGTGCCCCCGGCAGGATTCGAACCTGCGCCCCCGCCTCCGGAGGGCGGTGCTCTATCCCCTGAGCTACGGGGGCTCAGCGACTGGAGAAGACTAGCAAACCTCCCCTGCGTACGCCGAATCGGTATCGGGTGAGCCGATCGTGTCGGCGACCGGCTCACCCCTGCGCTCAGGCCGCGACCGCCCGCCCACAACTGGGCAGCGGGTGCAGGACGACTCGCCGCGGCAGCCGGCGTGGCCACTCGTTGCGCGGCCAGGAGCCGTCCACGATCAGGTGCACGGTGCGCTGCTCCGCGCCGCTGAGCCGCAGCACGAAGTCGCGGGGGAGCGGCGGGTCCACCGTCGGCGTGGTGATCATGAAGCGCACCCGGCCGCGGGACGAGATCGCGGAGATCACGTCGGCTGCCGGCATGGTGCCGCGCAGCCGCACCCGACCGATCCAGTAGACCTCCGCGAGGTGCTCCTGGGCGGCCCGGGTGATCGCCGGGTACTCACTGCGTACCCAACGCTCGACCGCGCTGACGCAGAGCCCGCAGGCGCGCTCGCGCGGCTCGCGCGGACCCAACCCCCAGGCCCGCAGGTACGCCCCGACCGCACCCACGTCCAACGGCAGATCGAATCGGCGCGTGATGAGCGTGGTGAGGCTCTGCCTGGTCCACAGCTCTTCGTCCAGGCCGAAGTCGTCGGGGTGGACGCCCCGCAGTGTGTCGATCAGTTCGAGTTCCTGTTCGCGGCTGAGCATTCCCGGCTCGCCCTGCCGCTGTCCGCGACGGACGGCTGCCACCGCCCCGTCACCACCGATGGTGTGGCGTCGGCACCAGCTGGTGACCGAACGCCGTGCGTCTCTGAGTGCAACCCCCACGTCTTGGGCAACGAGCACGAATCGCAACTGGTCACGATATGTGCGGAGAAAACTCTCTAAGCAACGTAATCGCCTGTCCCGGTCAAATACCCCACACCGGACACAAGTGACATTCAGTCCACAATTCCCCACGTGCGCAACTTGATCGACTCGGGTTTCTGTAAGTCGGGGCGTCCCGGTCGCGCGGACAGCCCGGTTTCCTGAAACCGGAGTCGATCATGCGCCGGGCGCCGGGCCGCTGGGCGCCGGGCCGCTGGGCGCTGGGCGTCGGGTGCTGCGCCGACTGGGGCTGGGGTGGGTATGGGGCGGGCCCGCGCCCGCGCCGATGAGCGGCGGTGGCGCGGGCCCGGTACGGCCGTCGCGAGTGGGCTAGCTAGCCCTTGGCCGCCTGTGCCTGGAGTTGCCGGAGGTTGTTCAGCTCGGTCTGCTGGGTGGCCTTCATGGTCTTCGCCACCCGCACCACCTCGGCGTTGTCGGTCTCGTCGAGCGCCGCGTCGATCATGTGGATGCCGCCGAGGTGGTGGTCGTACATCAGGGTCAGGAACTGCCTGTCGACCTCGATGCCCCGCGCGTCGCGCAGGGCGGTCATCTGCTGCGGCGTGGCCATCCCCGGCATCAGCCCGTCCTTGTTGAGGCGGGCCCCGTCGGACATCCACGACATCGGCGGCTGCGACCCGGTCGGGCTCAGACCCCATTCGCGCAGCCAGGTCTGCATGGCGCCGATCTCGCCCTGCTGACCGGTGGCGATGTCGACAGCGATCTGCCGCACCTCGGGGAGGGTCGCCGACCGGTACGCGATCAGGCTCATCTCCACCGCCTGCGCGTGGTGGGTCGTCATGTCCCGGGCGAAGCCCGCCTCGACCGACGCGTCACCCGGCCGGGTGAGTCGCGGGGTGAGCAGGCCGCCGGCGTACCCGAGGAGGAGCCCCACCACCACCATGACGGCGAGCGCCAGCACGCCGTAGCGCGACGCCGGGGCCCGGCCGTCCTCGTCCGGGACGGCCGGGGTGTCGTCGTACTCGCTGTCGGTGGTGGCGGGGGCGGTCATCGGCGTCCTTACTGCTGGGGTGGCTGCTGCTGCTGCGGGAGCTCGCGGGGCGTGGTGCCGGTGGCGGTGATGCCGGTGTTGCACAGCGCCGTCGGGCCCTCGGCGGAGGCGTTCACCCGCAGGTCCTTGATGAACTCGTCGATGCGCGAGTCGTCGGCGTTGTCGAGCTTGAGCTGGTAGCCCCAGGCCTGCAGCGAGATCGGCTTGTCCAGGCCCTCGTACGGGCTCATCATCATCTTCTCGACGCCGCGCACCTTGCCGGCGAGCTTGTTGACCTGGTCGGCGGGCAGGTCGGGGCGGTAGGTGATCCACACCGCGCCGTGCTCCAGGCTGTGCACCGCGTGCTCGTTGGCGATCGGGGCGTCGTAGACGTCGCCCATGCAGTTTTGCCAGGCGGCGTTGTGCACGCCACCCACCGGCGGGGAGTATTTCCAGGTCAGCGGGCCTGACTTGTGCGACTCGTACTTCAGGCTCTCGCCGTCGGTCTTGCGGATGTTGGCGATGCCGTCGATGGCGTTGGCCCGCTTGTCCCACGGCTTGGAGCCCTGGAACGCCGCGTAGGCGCCGTAGCCGATGATGCCGGCCGCGAGCACGCCCACCGCGACGAAGAGCGCGATGGGGCCCCAGGCGCGGCCCTGGCTCACCTTGACCGGGGTGACCGGTTTGCGCGGGCCCTTGCCACCTGCCCGCGGGGAGCCCGCCGGCTTGCCGGAACCGGCCTTGGCGCCGGGTGCCGGCCGGCCCGCGGCCGGCTTCTTCCCGGTGCTGACCACGGTCGGGCGGCGCTCAGGGCCACCGGGGGTGCTGATGCTCATCGTGCCTCGTCAAGTCGGTCGGTCAGGGGAGTGGCGGGCCGGATGACGCGCAGGGTAGCCGCCGAGTGCCCGAGTCTACCCCCGATAACATGGCTGGGTGACTCCTGCAGAACTCGCCTCGGTCGTCCTTGCCGCCGCCCACGCCGTCTTCGTCGAGCGCGGCCTGGACCGCGCAGCCCTGCCGGAGCACACGGTGGTGGAGCGACCGCGCAATCCCGAGCACGGCGACTACGCCTCGACCCTCGCCCTGCAGTTGAGCAAGAAGGTGGGTGTTGCGCCCCGGGAGTTGGCCGCCGCCCTGGCCGACGAGCTGGGCCGGTCAGCGGGCATCAAGTCGGTCGAAATCGCCGGTCCGGGCTTTCTGAACATCCGGCTCGACGCGGCCGCCGCCGGTCAGCTCGCCCGGGTGATCGTCGAGGCCGGTGCGGAGTACGGCCGCAGCGACCGGCTCGCCGGCGAGCGGATCAACCTGGAGTTCGTCTCGGCCAACCCGACCGGGCCGGTGCACATCGGCGGGGTCCGCTGGGCGGCCGTCGGTGACGCGTTGAGCCGGCTGCTGCGGGCCACCGGCGCCGACGTCGGCACGGAGTACTACTTCAACGACGCCGGTTCGCAGATCGACAGGTTCGCCCGTTCGCTGCTCGCCGCGGCCAAGGGTGAGGCGGCGCCGGAGGACGGCTACGGCGGGGCGTACATCGCCGAGATCGCCACCGAGGTGCGGGCCCGCCGGCCGGAGGTGCGGACCCTCGACGACGACGCCGCCCAGGAGGTCTTCCGGGTCGAGGGCGTCGCGCTGATGTTCGACGAGATCCGCTCCTCGCTGCGCGACTTCGGGGTCGAGTTCGACACCTACTTCAACGAGAAGGACCTGCACGACCGGGGCGAGTTGGACCTCGCGCTGAACCGGCTGCGCGAGCAGGGGCACCTCTACGAGTCCGAGGGCGCCACCTGGCTGCGCACCACCGACTTCGGCGACGACAAGGACCGGGTGCTGCGCAAGTCCAACGGCGAGTGGACGTACTTCGCCGCGGACTGCGCCTACTACCTGGACAAGCGCGAGCGCGGCTTCGAGCGGGTCGTGATCATGTTGGGTGCCGACCACCACGGCTACATCGGCCGGATGAAGGCGATGGCCGCCTGCTTCGGCGACGACCCGGAGCGCAACCTGGAGATCCTCATCGGGCAGCTGGTCAACCTGCTGCGCGACGGCGCTCCGATGCGGATGAGCAAGCGGGCCGGCACGGTGATCACCCTGGAGGACCTGGTCGAGGCGATCGGCGTGGACGCCTCCCGGTACGCGTTGGCCCGCTACTCCAGCGACTCCCCGATCGACATCGACATCGAGCTGTGGACCCGGGCGACCCGCGACAACCCGGTCTACTACGTGCAGTACGTCGCCGCCCGGACGGCGGGCGTGGCCCGCAACGCCGCCGAGGTGGGGCTGGTCCCGGGCGACGCCGACGCGTTCCGCCCCGAGCTGCTCGATCACGAGAAGGAGAACGAGCTGCTCAAGGCGCTCGCCGAGTTCCCCGCCGTGGTGACGACGGCCGCCGAGCTGCGGGAGCCGCACCGGGTGGCCCGCTACCTGGAGGAGGGCGTCGCCGCCTCCTACCACCGCTTCTACGACAACTGCCGGGTGCTGCCGCTGGGCGACGAGGAGGTCACCGACCTGCACCGCGCCCGGCTCTGGCTCAACAACGCCACCCGCACGGTGATCGCCAACGGGCTGCACCTGCTGGGCGTCTCCGCACCGGAGAGGATGTGACATGAGGGCTCATGAGGCGGGTGCGCTGCACGCGGACATCAACAGCCGGGGGCCGGCCTGGCTGCGTACCCCGGAGGATGTCAACGCCCTGTTGCCGGCGCTGTGGCCGCGGTCGGTGACGCGCGGCGCGGACGGCGCGGTCGCCGTCGCGGGCCTGAGCGTCCGCGACATCGCGGCCGAGTTCGGCACCCCGGTGTACGTCCTCGACGAGGCCGACCTGCGGTCGCGCTGCCGCGACTTCCGGGCGGCCTTCCCGACCGAGGACATCTTCTACGCGGGTAAGGCGTTCCTCTGCCGGGCGGTGGTCCGGATGATCGCCGAGGAGGGGTTGCACCTGGACGTCTGCACCGGGGGTGAGCTGGCCACCGCGCTGTCGGCCGGGATGCCGCCGGAGCGGATCGGCTTCCACGGCAACAACAAGTCGGTCGCCGAGCTGGGCCGGGCGCTGGACGCCGGGGTGGGCCGGATCATCGTCGACTCGTTCACCGAGATCGACAGGCTCACCGCGCTGGCCCGCGAACGGGGGGTCCGGCCCCGGGTGCTGGTCCGGGTCACCGTCGGCGTCGAGGCGCACACCCACGAGTTCATCGCCACCGCCCACGAGGACCAGAAGTTCGGCTTCTCGCTGGCCGGCGGCGCCGCCGCGAACGCCGCGTTCAAGATCCTCGACGAGGGTGTGCTGGAGTTGCGCGGTCTGCACTCGCACATCGGCTCGCAGATCTTCGACGCCAGTGGCTTCGAGGTCTCGGCCCGCCGGGTGCTCGCCCTGCAGGCGCAGATCCGCGACGCGCGCGGGGTGGAGCTTCCCGAGCTGGACCTGGGCGGCGGCTTCGGCATCGCGTACACCACCCAGGACGACCCGGCCACCCCGCAGGACCTGGCCAAGCGGCTGCGCAAGATCGTCGATTCGGAGTGCGCGGCGGAGAACCTGGCCGTGCCGCACCTGTCGATCGAACCGGGGCGGGCCATCGTCGGGCCGGCCGTGTTCACCCTCTACGAGGTCGGCACGGTCAAGGAGCTCGACGGCATCCGCACGTTCGTCAGCGTCGACGGCGGGATGAGCGACAACATTCGCACCGCGCTCTACGACGCGTCCTACTCGGCGACGCTGGCCTCCCGCGCGTCGGGCGCGCAGCCGTTGCTCGCCCGCGTGGTGGGAAAGCACTGTGAGTCCGGGGACATCGTGGTGAAGGATGAATTCCTGCCCGCCGACGTGCAGCCCGGAGATCTTGTCGCGGTGCCCGGCACCGGCGCGTACTGCCGGAGCATGGCCAGCAACTACAACCATGTGCCCCGGCCGCCGGTTGTCGCGGTGCGCGACGGTCAGGCGCGTCTGATCGTCCGGCGGGAGACCGAAGACGATCTGCTGGCATTGGATGTGGGATGACGTCACCTGTGCGCTTGGCGCTGCTCGGCTGTGGCACGGTCGGCCAGGAGGTGGTCCGGCTGCTGCACGAGCAGTCGGCCGACCTGGCCGCCCGCATCGGCGCTCCACTGGAGATCGCCGGCATCGCCGTCCGTCGGCTCGGCCGCGATCGGGGTGATCTGCCGGTCGACGAGGCCCTGTTCACCTCCGACGCGCTCGGCCTGATCAAGCGCGACGACGTCGACGTGGTGATCGAGGTGGTGGGCGGCATCGAGCCGGCCCGGGGCTGGCTGGTCGAGGCGCTGCGGGCCGGCAAGAGCGTGGTCACCGCCAACAAGGCGCTGCTCGCCGAGGATGGCGTGGCCCTGCACGAGGCGGCGGCCGAGGGCGGCGGCGACCTCTACTACGAGGCGTCCGTAGCCGGCGCGATCCCGCTGCTGCGCCCGCTGCGCGAGTCGCTGCACGGTGACCGGATCAACCGGGTCACCGGCATCGTCAACGGCACCACCAACTTCATCCTCTCCGCGATGGACGCGACCGGCGCCGGGTTCGCCGAGGCCCTGGAGGAGGCAACCTCCCTGGGGTACGCGGAGGCCGACCCGACCGCCGACGTGGAGGGCTTCGACGCCGCGGCGAAGGCGGCGATCCTCGCCTCGCTGGCGTTCCACACCCGGGTCGGCGCCGCCGACGTGCACCGCGAGGGCATCACCGAGGTGACCGCCGCGGACATGGCCAGCGCTCAGGCGATGGGCTGCACGATCAAGCTGCTCTGCATCGCGGCCCGAGGCGTCGACCGCAGCGGCCGGGAGACCGTCAGCGTCCGGGTGCACCCGGCGATGATCCCGCGCAGTCACCCGCTGGCCAGCGTCGGCGACGCGTTCAACGCGGTCTTCGTGGAGGCGGACGCGGCCGGGCAGCTGATGTTCTACGGTCGGGGCGCCGGGGGTGCGCCGACCGCCAGCGCGGTGCTCGGTGACGTGGTCGCGGTGTCCCGCAACCGGCTCGCCGGGGTGCGCGCGGCCAGCGAGAGCGCGTACGCGGACCTGGCGGTCCGGCCGATGGGCGAGGCGTTGACCCGCTACCACGTCAGCCTCGACGTGGCCGACCGTCCCGGTGTGCTGGCCTCCGTGGCGAACGTGTTCGCCCGGCACGACGTGTCGATCGCGACGGTGCGGCAGGGTTCGGCGAGTGGGTCGCCCGGCCGGGACGGCGACGCCGAGTTGGTCATCGTCACCCACGTCGCACCGGATGCCGCGCTCGCCGCGACAGTCGGCGAGCTGCGCGGTCTGGACATTGTCCGGTCCGTGACCAGTGTGTTGCGGGTCGAGGGCGGCGCCTGATTCGTTGACACCCATGGGTGGGGCTGGCTCGCGCGTCCCGCCAGGTGGGTAAGCCGGGGTGTGCCCTTGACCACTCCGGCAGGCTGGTCCAAGGTGGCCCGATGCGCGGGTCGGCGCAGTGTCAGAGGCGAGGAGAACGACATGTGGCGGGGTCTGATCGAGGCGTACCGGGATCGGCTGCCGGTCACCGCGGCCACGCCGGTTGTCACGCTGCACGAGGGCAACACCCCGCTGTTGCCCGCGCCGGTGCTGTCCGCGCGGATCGGCTGCGACGTGCACCTCAAGGTGGAGGGTGCCAACCCGACCGGCTCCTTCAAGGACCGGGGGATGACCCTCGCGGTGTCCAAGGCGGTCGAGGCCGGCAACAAGGCCATCATCTGCGCCTCCACCGGCAACACCAGCGCCTCCGCCGCGGCGTACGCGGCGCGGGCCGGGCTGACCTGCGCGGTGCTGGTGCCGCAGGGCAAGATCGCGTTGGGCAAGCTGGCCCAGGCCCTGGTGCACGGCGCGAAGCTGCTCCAGGTCAGTGGCAACTTCGACGACTGCCTGTCGCTCGCCGCGAAGCTCGCTCAGGACCACCCGGTCGCGTTGGTCAACTCGGTCAACATCGACCGGTTGCACGGCCAGAAGACCGCCGCCTTCGAGATCGTCGAGGCACTCGGTGACGCGCCCGACATCCACTGCCTGCCGGTCGGCAACGCCGGCAACATCTCCGCCTACTGGATGGGCTACGCGGAGGAGCAGGCCGCCGGCGCCACCACCCGCGCGCCGAAGATGTACGGCTTCCAGGCCTCCGGTGCGGCCCCGATCGTGACCGGCCAGGTGGTGCCGGAGCCGTCGACGATCGCCACCGCCATCCGGATCGGCAACCCGGCGAGCTGGACCAGGGCGTTGGACGCCCGGGACACCTCCGGTGGCCTGATCGCCGCGGTGACCGACCGGGAGATCCTCTCCGCGTACCGGCTGCTCGCCCGCGAGGTGGGTGTCTTCGTGGAGCTGGGCAGCGCGGCCAGCGTGGCCGGCCTGCTCCAGCAGGCCGCGGCGGGCGCGGTGCCGCCCGGGTCGACAGTGGTCTGCACGGTGACCGGTCACGGCCTGAAGGACCCGGAGTGGGCGATCTCCACGGCCCCGGCGCCGCTGACCATCGCGAACGACTCGCTGGCCGCCGCCCGCGCCCTCGACCTGGCCTGAGCGAGCCGCCGTCCGGCCGCTGATCGGCGGCGGGCCTCGGGACGGCCCGGGGGCGGCGGGGGTCGGGCTACGTGAGTCCGGCACACTTTCGGGTATCCCCGCCCGCATTCTCGTTCAGGAGTGAACCAGGCCGATGTCGCTGCTCGCCAGATTCAGCCTCGCCAACCGAGGGCTGATCGCCCTCATCGCGGTGGTGACCACGGCGTTCGGAGCGTTCGCCGTTCCGTCGCTGAAGCAGCAACTGCTGCCGTCGCTCGAGTTCCCGGCCGCGTTCATCGTGGCCGCCTACCCCGGTGCCGGCCCCGAGATCGTCGAGTCGCAGGTGACCGAGCCGATCGAGAACGCCCTCCAGGGCATCCAGGGGTTGGACAAGGTCACCTCCACCTCCCGCGAGGGGTCGGCCACCGTCCAGGTGACGTACGAGTTCGGCACCGACCTGGACGACGTGGTCAACAAGATGCAGACCGCGCTGAGCCGGATCGACGCCCAGCTGCCGTCGAGCGTCGACCCCCAGGTCATCGCGGGTAGCACCGACGACCTGCCGGCGGTGGTGCTGGCCGCGGCCGGCGCGGCGGACGAGCGGGCGCTGGCCGAGAAGCTGCGGGCGACAGTGGTGCCGGAGCTGGAGGGCATCGAGGGCGTCCGCACGGTCGAGGTGACCGGCACCCGCGACGACCTCGTGGTGGTCACCCCGGACCCGGCGAAGCTGGCCGCGGCGCAGGTGCAGCCGACGGCGATCGGCGCGGCGCTGAAGACGAACGGCGTTGCCGTTCCGGCCGGCGCGGTGACCGACGACGGGCTGACCCTGCCGGTGCAGGTCGGCACGCCGATCGCCAGCCTGGAGGATCTGCGCGGCATCGTGATCACCCCGGGCGCGTCGCCGGTCCGCCTCGGTGATGTGGCCAGTGTCGAGCAGCAGCTCGCTCCGGCCACCGCGATCACCCGGACCAACGGCAAGGACAGCCTCGGCATCGCGGTCACCGCCGCGCCGGACGGCAACGCCGTGCAGATCTCGCACGAGATCCGCGACCGGCTCGCCGACCTGAAGGACGCCTCCGGCGCGGAGCTGACGGTGGTCTTCGACCAGGCGCCGTTCGTGGAGAAGTCGATCGAGTCGTTGACCACCGAGGGCCTGCTCGGCCTGGTGATGGCGGTCCTCGTCATCCTCGTGTTCCTGCTGTCGGTGCGGTCGACGGTGGTCACCGCGGTCTCCATCCCCCTCTCCGTGCTGGTGGCGTTGATCGCCCTGTGGATCGGCGACTACTCGCTCAACCTGCTCACCCTCGGCGCGCTGACCATCGCGGTGGGTCGGGTGGTGGACGACTCGATCGTGGTGTTGGAGAACATCAAACGACATCTGGAGTACGGCGAGGAGAAGCGGCACGCCATCGTCACCGGCGTCCGTGAGGTGGCCGGCGCCGTGACCGCGTCCACCCTCACCACGGTGGCGGTGTTCGCGCCGATCGCGCTGGTCGGCGGGTTCGTGGGCCAGCTCTTCGCACCGTTCGCGATCACCGTGACGGTGGCGCTGCTCGCGTCGCTGCTGGTGTCGCTGACCGTGATCCCGGTGCTCGCGTACTGGTTCCTCAAGCCGCGCGGCGGCACCGCGGACGACGAGGCGGTGCGACGTGTCGCGGAGGAGAAGGAGCTGCGCAGCCCGTTGCAGCGGGCGTACCTGCCGGTGGTCGGGTTCGCCACCCGCAAGCGGTCGACCCGGTGGATCACCGTGGGGCTCGGTCTGCTGGTGCTCTTCGGCACCTTCGGCCTGGCCCAGAAGCTGGAGACCAACTTCCTGGACGACTCCGGCCAGGACACCCTGAACATGAGTCAGGAGCTGCCGGCCGGCAGCGGCCTGGCGGCCACCGACGCGGCGGCCAAGCAGGTCGAGTCGGTGCTGTCGGCCACCAAGGGCGTCGAGACGTACCAGGTGACCGCCGGCGCGGGGGACAACCCGTGGGCGGGTGGCGGCGGCAACAACGTCGCCAACTGGTCGTTGGCGCTCGACGGTGACACCGACGCGAAGCAGATGCGTGAGGTGCTGCGCAAGGAGTTCGACAGGCTCGGCGCCGGTGTGGGTGAGATCAGCTTCGGTGGCGGGCAGGAGGCGTCGACCAGCCAACTGGAGGTGATCGTCCAGGCCAGCGACCCGGAGGCGCTGACCCGGGCCACCGAGGAGGCTCGGGCGGCGATGGCCGGTGTCCCGGACGTCGAGGATGTCTCCACCAGCCTGGCTGACCGGGTGCCGCGGGTCGACGTGACTGTCGACCGGGTCGCCGCCGGTCGGGCCGGGTTCACCGAGGCCGCCGTGGGGCAGCTCGTGTCGCAGGCGTTCCGGGGAGCGCCGCTGGGTGAGGTCGCGCTCGACGGTCAGCAGCAGAACGTCGTCCTGCGGCTGGGCTCGCAACCACCGATGACTGTGGAGGAGCTGCGGGCGCTGCCGGTGGGTTCGGTCAAGCTGGACGACATCGCGGACGTCACCCAGGGCGAGGGGCCGCAGCAGGTCACCCGGATCGACGGTGAGCGCAGCGTGTCGGTGACCGGTGCGGCGACCGGCTCGAACCTGGGCGCGACGAGCAAGGAGCTGCAGAAGCGGCTGGACGGCATCGACGTGCCGGGCGCGAGCTTCACGATCGGTGGCGTCAGCGCGGACCAGGCGGATGCCTTCGGTGATCTGGGCCTGGCGGTGCTGGTGGCGATCGCGATCGTCTTCCTGATCATGGTGGCCACGTTCCGCAGCCTCACCCAGGCGCTGATCCTGCTGATCTCCATCCCGTTCGCGTCGACCGGCGCGATCGGGCTGCTGCTGGTCACCGGGACGCCGCTCGGCGTGCCGGCGTTGATCGGTGTGCTGATGCTCGTCGGCATCGTGGTGACGAACGCGATCGTGCTGCTCGACCTGATCAACCAGTACCGGGCGCAGGGCATGGGGGTCCGGGAGGCGGTGGTCGAGGGCGGCCGGCGTCGGCTGCGCCCGATCCTGATGACCGCCGTGGCGACCATCTTCGCGCTGCTGCCGATGGCCTTCGGGCTGACCGGCGAGGGCGGCTTCATCTCGCAGCCGCTGGCGGTGGTGGTGATCGGCGGTCTGCTCAGCTCCACGCTGCTCACCCTGATCCTGGTGCCGACGCTCTACACGATGGTGGAGCACACCAAGGAGTCGCTGCGGGCCCGACGCGACCGGCGGCGCTCCGGCGAGCCGGCGGTGACGGCGGCGGAGACCGGCGAGGCGACGAGCCCGAACCAGGTGGCGGTGCCCGGTGACGTGTCCGCCCCGGCGACGGCCGGGAGTGCACAGTCGGCCGCCCCGTCGGGTGCCCTGGTGGACGGCACGGACCAGTTCGAGGTGCTGCGCCTGCCCCGTAGCCGTACCTCGCCGCTGCCCCCGTCGGAGCCGACCGAGTAGGGCCTGACTCCGACAGGCACTGCGCAACGCCCCCGGCGGCCTCCGCCGGGGGCGTTGCCGCCACCCGGCCCGGGGACACTCCGATGGGGGGATCCGGGCCTGCACTTTGCGTTACGTCTTGCATACTCCTAGTGGTCTGTTGGACGTGCGGTGCGGAGTGGGGCGGACGGATGAGCGAGGGCGCGCGCGGCTGGTCCCGCCGCGACCTGCTGCGCCGGGGCGCCCTGGTGGTGGGCGGCGTGGCCGTCGGCGTGGGGGCATCCGAGGTGTGGCGGAGCACCCATCGCCGGTTGCCACTGGCGGGAGGCCCGGCCAGCGCCACGCTCGGCAACGGGCGGGGAGTCGACTCCGGTGAGCTGGCGGTCATCTGGTCGGTGCCGACCGGGCAACGACTTGTGGCACTCACCTTCGACGACGGCCCGGCACCACAGTGGACCCCGATGGTCCTGGACGCTCTGGCCCAGCACCGGGTGCCCGCCACCTTCTTCCTGGTCGGGGCGCAGGCCAAGCGGCACGCCGACGTCGTCCGCGGTCGACTCGCCGGCCACGAGGTGGGTAACCACAGCTGGAAACACCGCGACCTGGCCCAGATGGACGCCGCCGAGGTGTACGACGACCTGAGCCGCAGCCACGACGCGATCGCCGACGCGACCGGAAGCGCACCCCAACTGGTCCGCCCGCCGTACGGTCACCTGGGTGGGGCGGTGCTGCACGCCGCGGCGCGACTCGACTATCGACTGGTGCTCTGGTCGCTGCAGATGGTGGAGCGCGAGTTTCCGGACGACCCGGCCGGCCACGCCCGGCAGATCACGACCGAGGTCCGGCCGGGGACGATCGTGCTCGGGCACGACGTCGGTGACCGGCGACGTCTGGTCGCCCTCCGCGGTCTGCCGGACATGATCAACGGGCTGCGGGCCCGGGGCTTCACGTTCGTCACCGTCTCCGCGCTGCTCGCAGCGGGTGTGCGGCCCACACCCACACCGACCCGGTAGGGTCCGGCTCCGTGGCGTCCACCCTCTCGGTCCTGACCGGCAATCGGAGTTTCCGCAACCTTTTCCTGGCCGAACTGGTGGTCTTCGGCGCCGACTGGTTCGTCATGGTGCCGCTGCTGGTGCTGCTGCCGCAGCTGACCGGCAGCGGCGTCTGGGGCGCGCTGGTGTTGGCGGTGGACACCGGCATCGTGGCGCTGCTGCTGCCGTACACCGGCACCATCGCCGACCGCGTCGACCGCCGGAAGATCATGATCGGCGCCAACGTGGCCACCCTGGTGGGTGTGTTGCTGCTGCTCGGCGTGCGCAGCGCCGGAACGGCGTGGCTGGCGCTTGTCGCGATCGGGGTGGTCGCGGTGGCCAAGGCGTTCTACTCGCCGGCCGCCCAGGCCGCGCTGCCCAACGTGCTGGAACCGCACGAGTTGGCCGCCGGCAACGCCGTGGCCGGCTCGGCCTGGGGCACCATGACCGTGGTCGGTGCCTCGCTCGGCGGCGTCCTCAGCACCGCTGCCGGCCCGTACGCCTGCTTCTGGGTGGCGGCGGTGAGCCTGGTGCTGGCCGCGGCCCTCGCCACGCGGATCCGCCGCCCGTTGCAGGCACCACGGGACACCGACCTGCCGCCCCAGCGGACCTGGGCCGCGGTCCGCGAGGCGCTCGGCTACATCGGTCACCGCCCCCGGGTGCTCGCGCTGGTCACGGTGAAGTCGGCGGTGGGCCTGGGCAACGGCGTGCTTACCGTGTTCCCGCTGCTGGCCGGCGTGTACGGCGTCGGCTCGCTCGGTGCCGGCCTGCTCTTCGCGGTACGCGGCGCCGGGGCGCTGGTGGGGCCGATCCTGATGCGCCGGGTGCTCACCAGACGGGCGTGGCTGTTGCCGGGGCTCGCGCTGTCGATGTCGCTCTACGGGCTGTCCTATCTGGGCGCGTCGGCGGCGCGTTGGTTTCCGCTGGTGCTGCTGCTGGTCTTCGTGGCGCACTTCGCCGGCGGCAGCAACTGGGTGATGTCGAACTTCGCCCTTCAGGGCGAGGTTCCGGACCGGCTGCGGGGGCGTGTCTTCGCCACCGACATGATGCTCGCGACGCTGGCGATCTCGGTGAGTCAGCTGGCGGTGGCCCTGGTGGTGGACGTGGTGGACGAACGGGTGGTGCTCGCCGGCTGCGGGCTGATCACCCTCGTGTACGCGGTCGGCTGGCGGATCGCCACCCGCCGGCTCACGCTCAGCGATCCGGCTGCGGAGCAGGTGCCGAGCCCGGCCGGCTGAGTCTGTCGATCCCCTAGCCCCGGGGCGGGTGTCAAGGCCCCTGGTCGGCCTGTGGCGGGCCCGGACGACGACCGCCGGACCGCCCCTGGACTCCGCCTCGGCTCGACCGAGGGCTTTGACACACGCCCTAGCATGAGCGCGTGCCGACGAACTTCACCGCCGGGCCGGTCCGTGTCCGGGTCCCCGCGACCAGCGCCAACCTGGGTCCGGGCTTCGACGCGTTGGGTCTCGCCCTCGGGCTCTACGACGACGTGGCCGCCGAGGTCGCGTCGGGCGGGGTTCGGGTGACGGTGACCGGGCAGGGTGCCGGTGAGCTGCCGGCCGACGACCGGCACCTGGTGGTGCGGGCCATGCGGGCCGCGTTCGACGTGCTCGGCGCCCATCCCGAGGGCCTGAGCGTGGAGTGCGTCAACCGGATCCCCCAGGCGCGCGGTCTGGGCTCCTCGTCCGCCGCGATCGTCGCCGGGGTGCTGCTGGCCCGTGCCCTGGTCACCGACGGGGAGCACCGGCTGGACGACCCGGCCGCGCTCCGGCTGGCCGCCGAGATCGAGGGCCATCCCGACAACGTCGCACCGTGCCTGCTCGGCGGCTTCACGGTGGCCTGGTCCGAGCCGGGGGGCGCGCGGGCGGTCTCCCTGCCGGTCGCGGACGGGGTCCGGCCCACCGTTTTCGTCCCGGCGGAGCGCGGGCTGACCGCGGCCGCGCGGGCCGCGTTGCCGGCCACCGTGCCGCATCAGGACGCCGCGTTGACCGCGGGGCGGGCGGCGCTGCTGGTGCACGCGCTCACCGCCGACCCGACCCTGCTGCTGCCGGCGACCGTCGACCGGCTCCACCAGGACTACCGCGCACCCGGGATGCCAGGCACATCGGCCCTGGTCAGAGCGTTGCGAGCGGCGGATGTGGCGGCTGTGGTCAGTGGTGCCGGGCCGACCGTGCTGGCGTTCAGCGAGCCGCCGGCGGGCTTCCCGGTGGGAACAGACTGGCAGATTTGGCAGTTACCGATAGACGTCAGCGGTGCGCGGGTTGCTCGGGGTAGACTGGGACACGCCGAGCGGGACCCTGTTGCCGCAGGTCGGAAGAGTTGATTACGCTCTAGACCTAGCACAGCCGCGAAGCACGCGATCTCCTGCGAGGCGGCGCACCCCCGAAGCTCTCGGCGGTCAGCCCGTCACACCCCTGCCAAAGGCCCACGCCGCACCGCAGATTCCACAGGTCGCCGCAGACGGCGAGACCTGCTCACCGACGTTGGTGAGTCGGGATACCGACCGGCTGCTGTGTCACAGACTCCCGCGACGCGTCCTTGCGAGGCGGGTGCACCGAGGCCGCCCGGCCACCTGAGCTCCGACTCCGGGCAGTCCCGGCCTTTATCGAGGGAAGGAATCCATTGAGCGACACCACCGACGTGACGTCGGATGTTTCCAACGTCGCTGGCGATGCCACCGCCGCCGCTCCCGCCCGTCGGCGGCGTAGCGGCACCGGTCTGTCGGCGATGCTGCTGCCAGAGCTGCAGAGCCTGGCTGCGTCGCTCGGCATCTCCGGCACGGCTCGCATGCGCAAGGGCGAGCTGATCGCCGCGATCTCCGAGCGGCAGGGCGGCAACGCCGCCGGGACCCCTCGACCGCGGGCCGAGGTCGCGGCCGCGGCCGCCCCGACCCGCGAGGGGGTGCGTGCCGAAGTGCGGGAGACCGCCGACCGGCCGGCAGCCGAAGGGCGTAGCGCCGAGCCGGCGCCCGCCGAGCCGGCCGCCGAGACCGAAGGCCGCACTCGCACCCGGCGGAGCCGGACCGCGGCAGCGGAGACCCGTCCGACCGAGACGCGTCCCGCTGAGGCACGTCCGACCGAGGCACGTCCGACCGAGGCCCGTACCGAAGAGGCGCGTACCGAAGAGGCTGGCGCCGGCGAGCGGACCGACCGCGGCGAGAATCGCCGTGACCGGGCTGAGCGTCCGGAGCGCGCCGAGCGTGCCGACCGCGGCGAGCGTGCCGAGCGGGGCGACCGTGCCGAGCGGGGCGAGCGCAACGACCGGGGCGAGCGTGCCGAGCGGGGCGAGCGTGCCGAGCGGGGCGAGCGCAACGACCGGGGCGACCGCGCCGAGCGGGGCGAGCGCAACGACCGCGCAGAGCGTTCCGACCGGGGCGAGCGTGCCGAGCGCAACGACCGTCCAGAGCGCAACGACCGCGCTGACCGCAACGACCGCAACGACCGCAACGACCGCAACGACCGTGGTCAGCGTGTCGAGCGGGACAGCGACGGCGACGACGAGGAGGGTGGCGGCCGGCGCGGTCGGCGCAGCCGCTTCCGGGACCGTCGACGCGGGCGCGGCGAGCGCACCGAGACCGGTGCCGAGACCGGCGGTCGCGAGCCGCAGGTCAGCGAGGACGACGTTCTCGTCCCGGTGGCCGGCATCATCGACGTGCTCGACAACTACGCCTTCGTGCGGACCACCGGCTACCTGGCCGGCCCGAACGACGTGTACGTCTCGATGTCCCAGATCAAGAAGTACGGCCTGCGCCGCGGTGACGCGATCACCGGTGCGGTGCGGGCGGCCCGCGAGGGCGGCAACAGCGGCGACCAGCGGCGCGACAAGTACAACCCGCTGATGCGGCTGGACACCATCAACGGGATGGAGCCGGAGGAGGCGCGGCGCCGGCCGGAGTTCTACAAGCTCACCCCGCTCTACCCGCAGGAGCGCCTGCGCCTGGAGACCGAGCCGCACATCCTGACCACCCGGGTCATCGACCTGGTCATGCCGATCGGCAAGGGTCAGCGGGCACTCATCCAGTCGCCGCCGAAGGCGGGTAAGACGATGGTGCTGCAGGCGATCGCGAACGCGATCACCCGCAACAACCCGGAGTGCCACCTCATGGT
Source organism: Micromonospora sp. NPDC049101 (assembly GCF_040648675.1). Classification (NCBI taxonomy): domain Bacteria; kingdom Bacillati; phylum Actinomycetota; class Actinomycetes; order Micromonosporales; family Micromonosporaceae; genus Micromonospora; species Micromonospora sp. NPDC049101. The sequence goes on from NZ_JBEZED010000005.1 coordinate 188,399, forward strand.
GGTGCTCGTGGACGAGCGGCCCGAAGAGGTCACCGACATGCAGCGGTCGATCAAGGGCGAGGTCATCGCGGCCACGTTCGACCGTCCGCCGCAGGACCACACGACCGTGGCCGAGTTGGCCATCGAGCGGGCCAAGCGCCTCGTCGAGCTTGGCCACGACGTGGTCGTGCTGCTCGACTCGGTGACCCGGCTGGGCCGGTCGTACAACCTGGCGGCTCCGGCCAGCGGTCGGATCATGTCGGGTGGTATCGACTCCACGGCGCTCTACCCGCCGAAGCGCTTCCTCGGCGCGGCCCGCAACATCGAGAACGGCGGGTCGCTGACCATCATCGCCACGGCGCTGGTGGAGACCGGGTCCATGGCGGACACGGTCATCTTCGAGGAGTTCAAGGGCACCGGCAACGCGGAGCTGAAGCTGGACCGGAAGATCGCCGACAAGCGGACCTTCCCGGCCATCGACATCAACCCGTCCGGTACGCGTAAGGAAGAGGTCCTGCTCGCACCCGAAGAGCTGGCCATCATCCACAAGCTCCGCAAGGTGCTGCACTCGCTGGACTCGCAGGCGGCGATGGACCTCCTGCTGGACCGGCTCAAGCAGTCCCGCACCAACATCGAGTTCCTGATGCAGATCGCGAAGTCGACGCCGGGGGAGTAACACGTCCCGGGTGACCGACGACGAAGGGGCACGGCCGTCCGGCCGTGCCCCTTCGTCGTACCCCGAGAGGCGGCCCTCAGAAGTCGCCGTCGGCCACCTGGAAGACGGTGAGGCCGAGGGCTCGCCACATCTGGACCACCTGGACCCGGTCGTCGAAGACACCGGCCACCCGGAACCGGTCCCGGATCTCCCGGTCGTAGATCTCCCGCTTCACGATCGAGTCCTTCCGGGAGTCGCCGACGGCACGCAGGTGTAGACCGAGGTACGGGATCCGCACGTGCCGGGCCAGCCACGCCTCGGTGGCCGGGCGGGCGGAGGCGTCCCGCCCGGAACAGAAGACCACCCCGTACCCGGCGGCGTGCATCGCCCGGACCGCCGCGATCACCGCCGTGTTCGGCTGGTCCTCGCCCACCCGGGTCATGTCGTACGGGCTGCGGGAGACGGCCAGCGCGACGGTGCCGTCGATGTCCACCAGGACGATCTCCGGTGGCTCACTCGACGGCGCGTGCACGGCGGCGGGGCGTCCGGTGCGGGCCTGCGGCACCGGCAACGGCAGTGCCCGCCCCCTCAGGTACCGCTCGTGCAGCCGGCGGATCGCGTCCGCACCGACCTGGTCGGCGGGCGCACGCGCGGCGTCACGGCGCAGGCACTCGTCCAGCGGCACGTCGGTGAAGTCGTGCACCTCGAAGATCGCACCGTGCCGGGCGGCCAGGTCGGCCCAGCCCCGCAGCGTCCGCCCGCGCAGGTTGGTGTCGTCCACGCAGACGTCCGCCCGGGCCCGCAGCAGGGCCTCGACCTGGGCCCGCTGGACGACTGTCACCTGCGCCTCGGCCCACTGGGTGAAGAGCCGCTCGCCGTGCAACATCCGGCGCAGGTCGTCCCGGTTGACCCGGAGGACGGACGGCTGAAGCGTACGGGCGAAGGTCGTCTTGCCCGAGGCGGGCAGTCCTCGGGTGGCGATCAGTCGGGTCATCGGCGCACCTCCGGCTCGGTTCGCGTCTCGGACGTGCCGGTCGAGCCGGCACGTCCGAGACGCGCGCTCGTGCGCGTACCCCCGGTGGGGCACGTGGCGGTGGCCCGCCGGGTGGGCGAATGCCCTGCCGGGCGGCGGGAATGCGCAGGGGGGAGCACGTGTTGACGATGCCGGACGAGGTGTGCGGCCCGATTACCGGGTCGGCTCAGGCCCATGGCACACTGGTCAATCGGCCACCGGTTCCGGTTCACGCCCGAGCCCGTCGTGTACGGCGCGACGAGTGTTGACGGCGACCCGGCGACCACCAACGAGAGGACCGAGGCGAGATGAAGGCAAACATCCACCCGGAGTACGTGACCACCGAGGTCAGCTGCTCCTGTGGCAACACGTTCACGACCCGCAGCACCGCCAAGGGCGGCACGATCCACGCCGAGACCTGCAGCGCCTGCCACCCGTTCTACACCGGTAAGCAGCGCGTTCTCGACACCGCCGGCCGGGTCGCGAAGTTCCAGCAGAAGTACGCCAAGGTTCAGGCCAAGAAGGCCAAGTAACTCCTCGTTCGGCGCCCGCGTCCGGTTTCCCACCGGGCGCGGGCGCCGTCCGCGTTGTGCCCTGTTACGCATCCGGCGGTCGGCCTTCGGCCCGACCCGGCCGGCGTCGCACCGTCGAAGGAGCATCCGCAGCATGAGCAGCGAGCGTCTGGCCGGCCTCCTCGACGAGTACGCGGAGCTGGAGAAGCGGTTGGCCGATCCGGCCATCCACGCCGACCAGGCCACCGCGCGCAGGGTGGGTCGCCGCTACGCGGAGCTGGTGCCGCTGCACAAGGCCGCCGATGAGTTGGAACAGGCCCGCGCCGACCTGGCCGCGGCCCGCGAGTTGGCCGCCGAGGACCCGTCCTTCGCGGCCGAGACCGAGGCGATCGCGGCGTCCCTGCCGATGCTGGAGGAGCGCCTCGCCGAGCTGCTCATCCCGCGTGACCCGCACGACGCCAAGGACGTGATCGTCGAGATCAAGGCCGGTGAGGGTGGTGAGGAGTCGGCGCTCTTCGCCGCCGACCTGCTGCGGATGTACACCCGGTACGCCGAGCGGCACGGCTGGATCACCGAGGTGATCGACGCACAGGACTCCGACCTCGGCGGGGTCAAGGACGTCTCGCTGTCGATCAAGACCAAGGGTGTGCCGGAGGGTGGCAACGGCGTCTGGTCGCGACTCAAGTGGGAGGGCGGCGTGCACCGGGTGCAGCGGGTCCCGGTCACCGAGTCGCAGGGCCGCATCCACACCAGCGCCGCCGGGGTGCTGGTGCTGCCCGAGGCCGAGGACGTCGACGTCACCATCGACGCCAACGACCTGCGGATCGACGTGTTCCGGTCGTCCGGCCCGGGTGGCCAGTCGGTGAACACCACGGACTCGGCGGTGCGGATCACCCACCTGCCGACCGGCATCGTCGTCTCCTGCCAGAACGAGAAGTCCCAGTTGCAGAACCGGGAGCAGGCGATGCGGATCCTGCGGGCCCGGCTGCTCGCCGCCGCGCAGGAGCAGGCCGACGCCGCCGCCTCGGACGCCCGGAAGGCGCAGGTGCGCACCGTGGACCGCTCGGAGCGGATCCGCACCTACAACTTCCCGCAGAACCGGATCAGCGACCACCGGATCGGCTACACGGCGTACAACCTGGATCTGGCGCTCGCCGGCGACCTGGACGGGGTGCTGGACGCGCTCGCCGAGGCCGACCGCGCGGCCCGGCTGGCCGGCGACACCGAGCTGACCCGCCGCTAACCGCGACCCCCGACCCGGCGCCACCCCTCGTCGATCTTGGAGTTGTGGTGGGCGGATTGTCACGCCGCACGGCCTTCGTGAGGCACCACAACTCCTTGATCGACGCCAGCTCGCGCGGGCGCGCGGGCGATCAGCTCGCGCGGGGGCGGGACTTGGCGCGGAGCATCTCCCGGTCGGCCTGCTCGAAGGCGACGCTGAGCGCGTCCCGCAGCCCGCCGCCGGAGACCTCCGCGAAGCCGATGCTCACTCCCACCGGGGTCCCCGGCACCAGCGACTCCCAGTCTTCGAGTCGGACGGCGGCCTCGATCCGGCGGGCCACCTCGGCGGCCTCGGTCATGCCGGTGTCCGGCAGCACCACCACGAACTCGTCCCCGCCGTAGCGGGCCACGAAGTCACCCCGGCGCATCACCCGGTTGATCACCCCGGAGATGCGTTGGAGCACCAGGTCACCGGAGTGGTGCCCGTGGCGGGTGTTGACCGCCTTGAAGCCGTCCAGATCACAGACGCCGATCACCACCCGCTCGCCCCGCCTGACCACGGCGGTGATGTAGCGCTCCAGCCGGCGCCGGTTGGGTAGCCCGGTGAGCGGGTCGGTCAACGCCTCGCCCTCGAATCGTGCCGCCTCGCGGCGCATCTCCTCGTGGTCGATCCGGGCGGCGATGCCGTCGATGTAGACGTCACGCAGCCGATCGTTGCGTTGGGCGGCGAGCCGGAACGCCAGCCGGTCGGCCCGGTGCGCCGCCGGATGGTCACCGGCACAGGCCAGTGCGATGCTGCGCAGGCGGGCCGGCTCGGCCGCCCCGAGCGTCTCGTTGGACACGTGGATGGTGTCCAGTCGGGTGACCGCCTCGATCGGCCGCCCGTCGGCGACGGCGAGGCACACCTGCCCGAGCTGACGCATGTCGCGGGCGCGGGCGCTGTCCCCACCGTGGCTGATCAGGCGGGCCGGTTCGGTCTTCCGGTCGGTCTCCAGTTGGTCGCCGAGCGCGGCCTGCCGGGCCGCCGCGTAGCCGTACGCGGCGAGGCTGCTCGGGCGTAGCCGGCCGGCCCGCCCGGAGCGGACGAAGCGGGCCAGGTCGGCGGCCACGTCCCGGAGCACCCGCAGGCAGCCGTCGCTGTCGCCGTTGTGGTCCAGTGCCACGGCGTTGCGCAGCCGGATGCCGGGCGCGGCGAACGTCTCCTCGGGGATCCCGGCGGTGAGCCCGAGCTGCCGGGCCCGTTCGATGGCCCCCAGGGCGTACCCGTGGAAGCTGAGGTAGCTGTACGCCATCGCCAGGTCGTGCCAGCCCCAGGCGGTGTCCCGGTCCGGGTCCTCGACGGCGCCCAGCGCCCGGGCGGCTCGGACGAGGTGCGTGACGCAGCGGTCCAGTGCGCCCTGGTGGTGGGCGGCGAGGGCGGCGAGTGCGTTGAGGTGCCCGTGCAGGTACGGTTCGGCGAGATCACGGACGGCCGCCGACGCCTCCTCGATGGCCCGGGTGAACTCCGCCGTGCGACCGAGATTGATCAGTGCGGAGAGGCGCTGCACCATCGCGTCCGCCCGTGCCGCCGGGTCGGTCGTGGTGCGGATCACACGCTCCAGCAGCACGTACGACTCCGCGGAGCGGCTGGCCTCCTGCAACGCCCGGGCGCGCGTGAGGGCATCAACCTGGTCATCGACCCGGTCGAGCCAGCCCACCCGCCAACCTCCTGTCGTGTGCGCCGTCCGCGCACCCGTTGGTCGCGCCGCCCGCGACGCATCATGATTATCGCGTGACCACTCTGCCGCAACACCCCCCCGAAGGGACAGGTCCCGTCCGCCCGTCGGCCGCGGTGGCCCGAGCGGCCCGCGCGCTCGCCGCCGCCGGGGTCGGCTCGGCCCGGGTGGAGGCCGAGGTGCTGGCGGCGTACGTGCTGGGGGTGCCCCGCGGTCGGCTGGCGCTCGCCGACGACCTCAGCGGCGAGCAGGTGGCGCGGCTCGACGGCCTGACGCGTCGGCGTGCCGCGCGCGAGCCGTTGCAGCACCTGACCGGCCGGGCCGGGTTCCGGCACCTCGAACTGTCGGTCGGCCCGGGTGTCTTCGTGCCCCGGCCGGAGACCGAGTTGTTGGCCGGCTGGGGCATCGAGCAGGCCCGGGGGCGGGTCGACCCGGTGGTGGTCGACCTGTGTAGCGGCTCGGGCGCGATCGCGCTGGCGGTGGCGCAGGAGGTGGCGGGTGCGCGGGTGATCGCGGTGGAGCGGTCCCCGCAGGCGCTGGCCTGGCTGCGGCGCAACGCGGCGGAGCGGGCCGGGGCGGGGGACCGGCCGATCGAGGTGGTCGAGGCCGACGTGACCGCGCCGGACCTGCTGGCGGCTCTGGTGGGCTCGGTGGACGTGCTGCTCTGCAACCCGCCGTACGTGCCCGACGACGTGGTGGTCCCGCCGGAGGTGGCCGGGCACGACCCCGCCGAGGCGGTCTTCGGCGGCGCGGACGGCCTGACGGTGATCCGTCCGGTCGTCGGCCGGGCGGCGGTGCTGCTGCGCGCGGGCGGCGTCTTCGGGGTCGAGCACGACGACACCCACGGCGCGGCGGTCCCCGGCCTGCTGGCCGAGGACGGCGGATTCACCGCCGTCACGGAACATCTGGACCTCACCGGACGGCCCCGTTACGCCACCGCGTCCCGACGGGCGGACGGCCAGCACGCCCCGGCCGGGGCGGCGTGGCAGACTGACTCCTCGTGATGCTCTACGACTGTCGGTCGCCCGCCGATCGGGACCGCGGCATCGCCGCGGCGATCGAGGCGGTCAAGAACGGCGAGCTTGTCGTCCTCCCCACCGACACCGTCTATGGGATCGGCGCGGACGCGTTCACCCCGTACGCGGTCAAGGCCCTGCTGGATGCCAAGGGCCGGGATCGGCAGATGCCGCCGCCGGTGCTGATCGGCTCGCGGCACACCCTGGACGGGTTGGTCTTCTCGCTGCCCACCGCCGCACGGGACCTGGTGGAGGCGTTCTGGCCGGGTGCGCTGACGATCGTGGTCGAGCACTCGCCGAGCCTGCAGTGGGACCTGGGCGACAAGACGGGCACGGTGGCGGTGCGGATGCCGCTGCACCCGGTGGCCCTCGAAGTGCTGCGCGAGACCGGCCCGATGGCGGTCTCGTCGGCCAACAAGACCGGTCAGCCCGCCGCGGTGACCGCCGAGGAGGCACGGGACCAGCTCAGCTACTCGGTGCGGGCCTACCTGGAGGCCGGTCCGTGCCCGGACCCGGTGCCCAGCACGATCGTGGACCTGACCGGTGAGGTGCCGCAACTGCTGCGGGCCGGTGCGATCCCGCTGGAGAAGCTGCGCGACGTCGTGCCGGACCTCGTCGACGTCCGGGGGGTCTGAGTGCCCCCGTTCACGGTCCTGCACGTCTGCATGGGCAACATCTGCCGCTCCCCGATGGCGGAGCGGCTGCTCGCCCTCGCGGTGCGGGAGCGGTTGACCCGGCGTGCGCAGGACCCGACCCAGGCCGACGGGCTGGTGCACAGCCACAGCGCCGGCACGGGTGGTTGGCACGCGGGTGAGGAGATGAACCCGCCGGCGGCCCGGCAGGTCACCGGCCGTGGTGGGGACGTGGAGGGGTTCGCCGCGCGCAAGCTGCGCTCGGACCACATCGACGCCGCCGACCTGGTCCTGACCGCCACTGCCGACCAGCAGGAGTACGTGGTGGCGCTGCGACCGGACGCGGCGGCCCGCACGTTCGTGCTGGGCGAGTTCGGCCGGCTACTGGCCGCGGTGGACGCCGCCGCGTTGCCGCCGGGCGACGCGACCCCGGATGCCGTGTACGCCCGGGGTGTGGCCCTGGTGGCCGCCGCTCACGATGCCCGGGTGGGCACCTCGACGCTGCCGACGGACGATCTGGACGACCCGTGGGGTCGTGGTGACCAGTGCTTCAGCCGGGTCGCCGACGAGATCGAGGAGACGGTCCACCCGCTGGCCGGCGCGCTGCTGCCCTGAGCGCGGTGCGAGTTTCCTCCGGGTTTGGGGAAAACCCGGGGTGAAAGGGGCGTTGCGGGTCATTCTGAACGGGTCCTAGCGTGACCGGCTCCTGCGGGGAGAGCTGATGATCCGGGCCCATTTCCACAAACTGCTGACCGTGGTGATCGCCGGCGTACTCGCCGGGTTGGTGCTGGCCGCGGCCGCCCTGCCGGCGGCACTGGTGTTCGGGATCGGCTTCAGTGCCCTGTCCACGCCGTACTCGGAGCTGCCGAACACGCTCCGCACGCCGCCCACCGCCCAGCGCTCCAACCTCTACGCCAACGACGGCACCACCCTGATCACCTCCTTCTACCAGGAGGACCGGGTGGACGTGCCGCTGCACGAGGTGGCCCCGGTGATGCGCCAGGCGATCGTGGCCGCCGAGGACGTCCGGTTCTACCGGCACAGCGGTGTGGACCTGCGGGGCGTGGTACGCGCGTTCACCGTCAACCGGCGCGACGGCCAGACCCGGCAGGGCGCCTCCACGCTGACCATGCAGTACGTCCGCAACGTGCTCAGCAGCGACCCCCGGCTGACCGAGGCGCAGCGCGTGGCGGCCACCGAGGTCACCACCGCCCGCAAACTCCAGGAGATGCGGTACGCGCTCGCGTTGGAGCGCGAACTCGACAAGGAGGAGATCCTCACCCGCTACCTCAACATCGCCTACTTCGGCGCCGGGGCGTACGGCATCGCGGCGGCCAGCAAGCGCTACTTCTCCCGCTCTCCGGCCGAGCTGACCCTGGCCCAGGCGGCACTGCTGGCCGGTCTGGTCCGCTCGCCGGACAGCGACGACCCGATCAACGGTGACGCCGACAGCGCGCTGGCGCGGCGGTCGTACGTGTTGGAGCGGCTGGTGGAGTCGGGGCAGGTGCCGGCGGACGCGGCGACGGCGGCGCGGGCCGAGCCACTGCAACTACGGCCCAGCGAGACCCCGAACGACTGCACGGCGGTGCCCGAGACGCACAACGACTGGGGGTTCTTCTGCGACTGGTTCACCCGCTGGTGGAGCAGCCAGTCCGCGTTCGGGGCGACGGCCGACGAGCGGCAGCGGGCGCTACGCCGGGGCGGCTTCTCCATCGTGTCGTCGCTGGACCCCGGGGTGCAGCGGGCCACCACCGAGCAGGTGCTCAAGATCTATCAGCCGACCGATGCCGAGACGGTGCCGACCGCGGTGGTGCAGCCGGGCACCGGACGGGTGCTGGCGATGTCGGTGAACCGCGCCTACGGCGTGCGGGACAACCCGGTCGGGCAGAAGAACCGCCCCAACACCGTCAACCAGTTGATCGCCGGTGGCGGTGCGATCGAGGGGTACCAGGGCGGTTCGACGTTCAAGCTCTTCACCATGCTGGCCGCGCTGGAGGCGGGCCTGCCGCTGTCGACCGACTTCGTGGCCCCCACCCAGTTGCTCACCCGCTTCCCGGTGACCGGGGAGGCGAGCTGTGACGGCCACTGGTGCCCGGCGAACGCCAGCCCGTCGGCGATGGACGGCCCCCGCACCATGTGGAGCGCGTTCGGCCGGTCGGTGAACACGTACTTCGCCTGGCTCACCGAGAAGGTCGGCGCCGACCGGGTGGTGGAGATGGCCGAGCGACTCGGCATCGTGCTCCGGGCCGACGCCGACGCCCGACTGGCCCGCTACGGCGCGAAGGACTGGGGTCCGTTCACCCTGGGCGTTGCCGCGACCACGCCGCTGGACCTGGCCACCGCGTACGCCACGGTGGCGGCCGAGGGGATCCGGTGCGCGCCGCTGCCAGTGGTGTCGATCACCGACTCGGGCGGCCGACCGGTCGACGCCGCCAAGCCGGACTGCCGACAGGTGCTCGACGCCGACGTGGCGCGGGCGGCCACCGACGCGGCCCGCTGCCCGGTCGGCGACCAGTCGATGTACGGGCGTTGCGACGGTGCCACCGCGCCCGGCCTGCGCGCACGGCTCGGCCGTCCGGTGGCGGGCAAGACCGGCAGCTCGGAACGGTACGAGACGGAGACGGTCGTGGCGTTCACACCGCAACTCGCGGTCGCCTCGATGGCGGCGAACCCGGACGACCCCCGCGACGCGGTCGGTCAGGCCGTACAGGCCCGGATGGTCGACGCGGTCGGCGAGGTGCTCGCCACCGCCCTGCGCGACCAGCCGATTCGCGACTTCGTCCCGCCCAGCGAGCGCACGGCCTACCAGCTGACCGAAGCCCGCACCGGCAACTGACTCGACAGCGAACCGTACCTAAGAGGCGACAGGGACCACCCTCCACCGTTCCCTTTGCTCTGCACCCGCGGATGCGACGGCTACGTTCCGTGATCGGTGCATATCGGGGTGCAGAGCAAAGGGGTCGGGGGTGGGGTGGTCTGCCGTGCCCCTTCGCCGCGCGACAGGGACCAACCCGACCCGACTGCCGATCAGGGAGTTTGTTCGGCGTTGCGGGCTATGTTGCGGGCCATTCCGCCGAAGACCAGCGCGTGGAAGGGCGCCACCGAGCCCCAGTAGGCGTGGCCGGCCAGGCCGCGGGGCAGGAAGACCGCGCGTTGCTGGTAGCGGCTGCGGCCACCCTCGGCCGGCAGCACCCGCATCTCCAACCAGGCCCGGCCGGGCAGCCGCATCTCGGCGCGCAGGCGCAGCAGCTCGCCGGGGACGATCTCCTCGACCCGCCAGAAGTCCAGCGCCTCGCCGACCTGGAGGCGGTGCGGGTCCCGTCGGCCGCGACGCAGCCCGACCCCGCCGACCAGCCGGTCCAGCCAGCCGCGCACCGACCAGGCGAGTGGGAACGAGTACCAGCCGTGTTCGCCGCCGACCCCCTCGATGACCCGCCAGAGCGCCACGGCCGGCGCGTCCACGGTTCTCTCCCGGACGTCGGTGTAGGCGGTGCCGCCGGACCAGCCCGGGTCACTGGGCAGTGGCTCGGCGGGCGCGTCCGGGCCGCTCGCGGTCGACCAGCGGGTCTCCACCTGGGCGTCCCGGACCTTGGCGAGCGCCAGCGCCACCGCGTTGTCGAAGCCGGTCAGCCCGCCGGACGGGTCGGGAACGTACCGGGCGATGTCGTGTTCGTGGGCGACCGCCTCGTGGATCAGGCTCTCCACCAGGGGGCGGGCGATCGCGTTCGGCACCGGGGTGATCAGGCCGACCCAGTGCGAGGAGAGCGACGGGGTGAGCGGGCGGACCGGCACGATGATCCGCCGGCGCAGCCCGGCCACCCGGGCGTAGCGCTGCATCATCTCGCGGAAGGTCAGCACGTCGGGTCCGGCGATGTCGAAGCCCCGGCTGACGTCCGGCGGCAGGTCGACGCAGCCGGCCAGGTAGCGCAGCACGTCGCGGACCGCGATGGGTTGGATCCGGTTGCGCACCCAGCGGGGGGTGACCATGGCGGGCAGCCGCTCGGTGAGGTACCGCAGCATCTCGAACGACGCCGAGCCGGAGCCGATGATCACCGCGGCCCGGAGCACCGCCGTGGGCACACCGCTGGCCAGCAGGATCCGGCCCACCTCGGCGCGGGACCGCAGGTGCGGGGAGGGGACCTCCGCGTCGGACGCCGGCTGCGGCCCGCCCAGGTAGACGATTCGGCGTACGCCCGCCGCGCGGGCCGCCGCCGCGAAGTTCGTCGCCGCCGCCCGGTCGGCCGCCTCGAAGTCGGGCCGGCCGAGTGAGTGCACCAGGAAGTACGCGACGTCCACGTCGGCGAAGGCGGCGGGCAACGTGTCCGGCCGGCTCAGGTCCCCCTCGACGATCTCGGCCGCCGAGGCCCAGGGCACATCGCGCAGCCGGACCGCCTTGCGGGCCAGGCACCGCACGGTGTGACCCTCGGCGAGCAGCAGCGGCGTCAGCCGCCCGCCGATGTATCCGGTGGCTCCGGTGACCAGGCATCTCACAGGTCCCAGTGTGCGGCCCCCTAGACTCGTTCGCTGTGGAGACCGAGACGAGCACCTTCTGGGGGCCGGATTTCGCCCAGCTCAGGGCCACCGACCCGGAGATCGCCGGGGTGGTCCTCGGCGAGCTGGACCGGTTGCGGGGTGGCCTGCAGCTCATCGCCAGCGAAAACCTGACCTCGCCGGCGGTGCTGGCCGCGCTCGGTTCGACGCTCACCAACAAGTACGCCGAGGGCTATCCGGGCCGGCGCTACTACGGCGGCTGCGCCGAGGTGGACCGGGCCGAGGAGATCGGCATCGCCCGGGCCAAGGAGCTCTTCGGGGCCGAGCACGCCAACCTCCAGCCGCACTCCGGGGCGAGCGCCAACCTGGCCGCGTACGCCGCGCTGGTGCAGCCGGGGGACACCGTGCTGGCGATGGACCTGCCGCACGGCGGGCACCTCACCCACGGCAGCCGGGTGAACTTCTCCGGCAAGTGGTTCCGCCCGGTCGGTTACCCGGTCCGCCCGGACACCGAGCTGATCGACTACGACGAGGTACGGGATCTGGCGCGGACGCACCGACCCAAGCTGATCATCTGTGGCGCGACCGCGTACCCCCGTCTGATCGACTTCGCCCGGTTCCGGGAGATCGCCGACGAGGTGGGGGCGTACCTGATGGTGGACGCCGCGCACTTCATCGGCCTGGTCGCCGGCCGGGCGATCCCGTCCCCGGTGCCGTACGCGGACGTCGTCTGCGCCACCACCCACAAGGTGTTGCGCGGCCCGCGCGGCGGCATGATCCTCTGTCGCGAGTCGCTGGCCCAGCGGATCGACAAGGCGGTCTTCCCGTTCACCCAGGGTGGCCCGCTGATGCACGCCGTCGCGGCCAAGGCGGTCGCGCTGCGCGAGGCCGCCCAGCCCGAGTTCCAGACGTACGCCCGGCAGGTAGTCAGCAACGCCCAGGCGCTCGCGGCCGGGTTGGCCGACGAGGGGATGCGCCAGGTGTCCGGTGGCACGGACACCCACCTCGCCCTGATCGACCTGCGGGAGGTGGGGGTGACCGGCGCGGAGGCCGAGCGACGCTGCGACGCCGCGTCGATCACCCTGAACAAGAACGCCATCCCGTACGACCCGCAGCCGCCGATGGTGGCCTCCGGCCTGCGGGTGGGCACTCCGAGCGTGACCACCCAGGGCATGCGGGAGGGGGAGCTGCGGCAGGTGGCCACCCTCATCACCCGCGCGGTGCGCACCGATCCCGGAGCACCGGGTGGTGCCGACGAGCTGACCCGGATCGGTGCCGAGGTGGCCGAGCTGGTCGCGGCGTTTCCGGCGTACCCCCGTGGCTGAGCCCGGGGTGGTCGCGCCCGAGACCGATCGGCGGTGGCGGCTGCGGCACCTGCCGGTCCTGTTGGGTGCGTCGGCGGCGTTGGCGGTGCTCGCCGCGGTGGTGGGCGGGGTGACCGACGGCGCGACGGCCGCGCTCGGCGCGGCGGCTGGCGTGGGCGTCACGGTGCTCAGCTACACCCTCACGACAGTGGTGCTGGCCTGGGCCGACCAGATCAACCCACAGTTGCTGCTGCCGCTGGGGCTGGGCCTGTACGCGGTGAAGTTCACCCTCCTGGGTGTGGTGATGGTGGCGGTGGCCTCGTCCGGTTGGGCCGGATTGATCCCGCTCTGCCTCGGCATCGTTGCCGGGGTGGCAGTGTGGACGGCGGTGCACATCTGGTGGCTGACCACGGTGCACGCTCGCCGACCGCGGGACTGACCTGGCCACGACCCGGTCGTCCCACCTGTCGGACGCGCGGCAACGTGTCGGCCTCCGGTCATTTTGCGACGGGCGGAAGGGGAGTACCGTGCCCACAGACGACGGAGCCCACGAAGTGCCCACACAACGACGGTTGTGCGGGGGGTGAGGCACAGCCTCGTCTTCCCAGCTGATATCGTTCGCCCCGTCATGGCTGGTGACCAAACCCCCCGTCCCGCCGGCGAACCGGACGACATTCCGTCCGGCGCCGGTCAGGGTTGGACCGCGCTCAGCTACCTCATCGGAGGCATGCTCGTGTGGGGTTTCGTTGGCTGGCTGGTCGACCAGTGGCTCGAGACCGGCGGCATCGCCACCGGCATCGGCGTCGTGCTCGGCATGACCGGGGGCATCATCCTGGTCGTCCGCCGGCTCGGCACGCCTACTTAGGAAGGGACGCGGTGTTCGGACAGGCGAACGTTCTGGCAGCGGGCCAGGCGATATTCCCACCCAGCGTGGAAGACTTCTACCTGCCCAGCATCCTGCCTTGGGGCGCACACGACTCCTACTGGTTCACCAAGATCACGGCGATGGTCTGGATCGCGGTCGGCGTCCTGATCATCTTCTTCCTGGCGACGTACCGGAAGCCGCAGCTCGTGCCGACCAAGAAGCAGTGGCTCGCCGAGTCGATCTACGGTTTCGTGCGGAACAACATCGCGGTCGACATGATCGGGCACGCGGGTGTGCGGTTCGCTCCGTACTTCACCACGCTGTTCTGCTTCATCCTGGTGACGAACCTGTTCGCGATCGTGCCGGTTTTCCAGATCTCTCCGAACTCGCACATCGCGTTCCCGGTGATCCTCACCGCCATCAGTTACGTGATGTTCATCTGGATCGGCATCCGCAAGCACGGCTTCTTCAAGTACTTCAAGTCGGCGATGATCCCGCCGGCTCCGTGGTACATCCTGCCGATCCTGGTTCCGATCGAGTTCGCCTCGACCTTCCTCTTCCGGCCGTTCACTCTGGCCGTCCGTCTCTTCGCGAACATGTTCGCGGGTCACATGATCCTGCTGGTCTTCACGCTCGGCGGGTTCGCGATGATCCAGTCGAACGCCTGGCTGGCGCCGGTGTCGGTGCTGTCCTGGGTGATGACCGTGGCGCTCACCTTCCTCGAGTTCCTGGTGATCGTTCTGCAGGCCTACGTCTTCACGGTGCTGTCCGCGAGCTACGTGCAGGGCTCGCTCGCCGACGGGCACTGATCCACTTCGCACCAACCGTTGTCGTCCCGCGTGACAGTCACGCGTGATCACCAGGAGGAACCACCAATGGACGCTAGCGTTCTCGCCGAAGTAACCGGCAGCACCGCCGCCATCGGCTACGGCCTCGCGGCTATCGGCCCGGGCATCGGCGTCGGCCTGGTCTTCGCCGCCTACATCCAGTCGACCGCCCGCCAGCCGGAGTCGTCCCGGATGACCCTGCCGTACGTCTGGATCGGCTTCGCCGTTATCGAGGCCCTGGCGCTGCTGGGTGTCGCGTTCGGCTTCGTCTGGTCCGGCACCGCCGGCTGATCCAGCCCCTCTGACCGGGAGGTTTCCCATGTACTTCCTTGCCGCCGAGGGTGGTGAGACGACCCACAACCCGATCATCCCGCTCTGGCAGGAGCTGATCGTCGGTTCGGTTGCCTTCGCCGTGCTCTGCTTCGTGCTGATGAAGTTCGTCTTCCCCCGCATGGAGCAGACGTTCCAGGCTCGGGTCGACGCGATCGAGGGCGGCATCAAGCGTGCCGAGGCCGCCCAGGCCGAGGCGAACCAGCTGCTCGAGCAGTACCGTGCCCAGCTCGCTGAGGCCCGGACCGACGCCGCCAAGATCCGTGACGACGCGCGGGCCGACGCCGAGGGGATCCGACAGGACATCCTCGCCAAGGCGCGGGAAGAGTCCGACCGGGTCATCCAGGCGGGCAAGGACGCACTCGCCGCCGAGCGGGCCACCATCGTGCGCGAGCTGCGCGCCGAGGTCGGCACGATCGCGGTGGACCTGGCCAGCAAGATCGTTGGCGAGTCGCTGGCCGACGAGGCGCGACGCAAGGGCACCGTCGACCGGTTCCTGAGCGGCCTCGAGAGCACGGGGGCCCGCTGATGCAGGCCGCCAGCCGGGAGTCGTACAAGGTCGCGGCCGAGCGCCTCGACGCGTACGTCCGCGGCGCGGAGCCGTCGGCGGTGGCCTCCACCGCCGACGCCATCCTCTCCGTGGCGACCCTGCTGCGGCGTGAGCCGCGGCTGCGCCGGGCGCTCTCCGAGCCGTCCCGGTCCGGCGAGGACCGCGGGGCCCTGCTCGGCGACATGCTGGGCGGGCGGATCGGCGCGGACGCGCTCGACCTGCTCGTGTCGCTCGTCGCCGGCCGGTGGTCGGCACCGTCGGAGCTGCTCGACGGTGCCGAGCGGCTCGGCGTGGAGGCGCTGCTGGCCAGCGCCGACTCCGCCGGAGAGCTGGGCGAGGTCGAGGACGAGCTGTTCCGCTTCGGTCAGGTCGTGGCCGGTCAGTCGGCGTTGGGCAACACGCTCGCCGACCCGGTCGCCCCGGTCGAGCAGCGGGCCACCCTGGCCCGCGAGCTGCTCGCCGACAAGGCCCGCCCGGTCACCGTCCGCCTCGTCGAGGTGGCGCTCAGCGGGTTCGGGGGGCGCTCCTTCACCGGCGCGTTGACCCGGCTGGTGGAGCTCGCCGCCGAGCGGAGCGACCGGCAGGTGGCGTACGTGACAGTCGCGGCCCCGTTGAGTGACGAGGACGAACGCCGGCTGGGTGCGAGCCTCGCCGCGATATACGGTCGAGAGGTCTCCGTCAAGCAGACGGTCGACCCGCACGTCCTGGGTGGCGTGAGTGTGCGGGTCGGTTCCGACCTGTACGACGGCACCATCCTGCGCCGCCTCAACGAGACCCGCAACGCGCTCGCGAAGCGCTGAACGGCTTCGCCGCCCAGCAATGCGGTGGCTTCGCCGCCCAAGCGATGCGGTGGCTCCGCCGCCTCAGCGTTTGGGGCGGCTTCGCCGCCGCAGCGCCCGGAATGACAGACGCCATTCGGACCGGTCGGTACTAGGTATCCCGGGCCCCTGAATTTTAAGGAAGCAGAGGATGGCCGAGCTGACCATCTCGACGGAGGAGATCCGCGGCGCCCTGGAGCGCTACGTCTCTTCCTACTCGTCCGACGTCTCCCGCGAGGAGGTCGGCACCGTCGCCGACACCGGTGACGGCATCGCCCACGTCGAGGGCCTGCCCTCGACCATGACCAACGAGCTCCTGGAGTTCGAGGACGGCACGCTCGGCGTGGCGTTGAACCTCGACGTCCGGGAGATCGGTGTCGTCGTTCTCGGTGACTCCGCCAAGCTGGAGGAGGGGCAGCGCGTCAAGCGCACCGAGCGGGTTCTCTCCGTTCCGGTCGGCGATGCCTTCCTCGGCCGCGTGGTCGACGCGCTCGGCAAGCCGATCGACGGCCTCGGCGACATCGCCAACGAGGGCTTCCGCGAGCTGGAGCTGCAGGCTCCGAACGTGATGTCCCGCCAGTCGGTGTTCGAGCCGCTGCAGACCGGCATCAAGGCCATCGACGCGATGACCCCGATCGGTCGGGGCCAGCGGCAGCTGATCATCGGTGACCGTAAGACCGGTAAGACCACCGTCGCCCTGGACGCGATCCTCAACCAGCGGGACAACTGGCGCACCGGCGACCCGAAGAAGCAGGTCCGCTGCATCTACGTCGCCATCGGTCAGAAGGCCTCCACGATCGCCTCGATCAAGGGCCAGCTGGAAGAGGCCGGCGCGATGGAGTACACGACCATCGTGGCCTCCCCGGCGTCCGACCCGGCCGGCTTCAAGTACCTGGCCCCGTACACCGGCTCGTCCATCGGGCAGCACTGGATGTACGGCGGCAAGCACGTCCTGATCGTCTTCGACGACCTGAGCAAGCAGGCCGAGGCGTACCGCGCCGTGTCGCTGCTGCTGCGTCGCCCGCCGGGCCGTGAGGCGTACCCGGGTGACGTCTTCTACCTGCACTCCCGCCTGCTGGAGCGCTGCGCGAAGCTCTCCGACGAGCTGGGTGGCGGCTCGATGACCGGTCTGCCGATCATCGAGACGAAGGCCAACGACATCTCGGCCTTCATCCCGACCAACGTCATCTCGATCACCGACGGCCAGATCTTCCTGGAGACCGACCTGTTCAACCAGGGCGTCCGTCCGGCGATCAACGTCGGCACCTCGGTCTCCCGGGTCGGTGGCGCCGCGCAGGTGAAGCCGATGCGCAAGGTCGCCGGTTCGCTGCGGCTCAACCTCGCCCAGTACCGCGAGCTGGAGGCGTTCGCCGCCTTCGCCTCCGACCTGGACCGGGCCTCCCGGGCCCAGCTCGACCGCGGTGTACGCCTCGTCGAGCTGCTCAAGCAGCCGAACTACTCGCCGTTCCCGGTCGAGCAGGAAGTCGTCTCGGTCTGGGCCGGTGTCGAGGGCAAGCTCGACGACATCCCGGTGGGCGAGGTCCGTCGCTTCGAGGCGGAGTTCCTCCAGTACCTGCGGCACAAGCACCAGGGTGTGCTGGCCGGGATCGCCGACAACCAGTGGGGCGACGACATCGTCGGCTCGCTGGACGCGGCGATCGCCGAGTTCAAGCAGGTCTTCCTCAACAAGGACGACGAGCGCACGGTCAACGACGCGCCGGCCGCACCGCTTGAGGGCGACGAGAACCGCGAGACGGTGACCCGCTTCCGCGACAGCGCGACCGACCGCCCGGCCGAGAGCTGATCTGATGGCCGCCCAGGTACGCGTTCTTCGTCAACGGATCCGCTCGGCGAAGTCGATGAAGAAGATCACCAAGGCGATGGAGCTCGTGGCGACGAGCCGGATCGCCAAGGCTCAGGCCCGGGTGCAGGCGTCCCTGCCGTACGCCCAGGCCATCACCGGTGTGCTCACGGCGCTGGCGTCCAACGCTCGGATCGACCACCCGCTGCTCACCCCGCGCGAGCGGGTGCGGCGGGCGGGCGTCCTGCTGGTCACCAGTGACCGTGGTCTGGCCGGCGGCTACAGCTCCAACGCGATCAGGATGGCGGAGTCGCTGATCGCGCGGCTCAAGGCGGACGGCAAGGAGCCGGTGCTCTACGTGATCGGGCGTAAGGGCGTCGGGTTCTACCGGTTCCGCAACCGGCCGATCGAGGCGAACTGGACCGGCTTCAGTGAGCAGCCGTCGTTCGAGGACGCCCGTACCGTCGGTGAGACGCTGATCAAGGCGTTCACGGCCGGTGCGGACGACGCCGACGGCAGTGCCGGGGCGGACGGGGTGCTCGGCGTCGACGAGTTGCACATCGTCTACACCGAGTTCCACTCGCTCATGACGCAGAACCCGGTTACCAAGATCATTGGTCCGATGCAGGTGGAGGACCGGCCGCCCTCCGAGGGGCTGCTGCCGGCGTACGAGTTCGAGCCGGAGGCGGAGGCGCTGCTCGACGCGCTCCTGCCGAGGTACATCAACACGCGGATCTACGCGGCGTTGATCGAGTCGGCGGCGAGTGAGTCGGCGGCACGGCGGCGGGCGATGAAGAGCGCCACCGACAACGCCGAAGAGATGATCGAGAAGTACACGCGCGAGATGAACTCGGCTCGCCAGGCCGGGATCACCCAGGAGATCAGCGAGATCGTCGGCGGCGCCAACGCGCTGGCCGCGTCGGGAAGTGAAGTGTGATGACTGCACCAGTAGAGACCAAGACGGCCACGGGTCGCGTGGTCCGGGTCATCGGCCCGGTCGTCGACGCCGAATTCCCGCGCGACGCCATGCCGCCCCTGTTCAACGCCCTCAACGTCACGGTGAACCTGTCCGGCGGTGAGAAGACGCTGACCCTGGAGGTCGCCCAGCACCTGGGTGACAACCTGGTCCGTGCCATCTCGATGCAGCCGACCGACGGTCTGGTCCGTGGCGCCGAGGTGCGCGACCGCGGTGAGCCGATCACGGTGCCGGTGGGCGACGCGGTCAAGGGCCACGTGTTCAACGCGATCGGCGAGGTGCTCAACCTCAAAGAGGGTGAGACGTTCGAGGCCGACGACCGGTGGGGCATCCACCGCAAGGCCCCGGCCTTCGCGGACCTGGAGCCGAAGACCGAGATGCTGGAGACCGGCATCAAGGTCATCGACCTGCTCGCCCCGTACGTCAA
This sequence comes from Micromonospora sp. NPDC049101, assembly GCF_040648675.1. NCBI lineage: Bacteria > Bacillati > Actinomycetota > Actinomycetes > Micromonosporales > Micromonosporaceae > Micromonospora > Micromonospora sp. NPDC049101. The sequence continues at coordinate 207,530 of NZ_JBEZED010000005.1, forward strand.
GGGCGGCAAGATCGGCCTGTTCGGCGGCGCGGGCGTGGGCAAGACGGTGCTCATCCAGGAGATGATCACCCGGGTTGCCCGCAACTTCGGTGGTACCTCGGTGTTCGCCGGCGTGGGTGAGCGCACCCGTGAGGGCAACGACCTCATCGCCGAGATGACCGAGTCCGGCGTCATCGACAAGACCGCACTTGTCTACGGCCAGATGGACGAGCCGCCGGGCACCCGGCTGCGGGTGGCGCTCTCCGCGCTGACCATGGCGGAGTACTTCCGCGACGTGAAGAAGCAGGAGGTGCTGCTCTTCATCGACAACATCTTCCGCTTCACGCAGGCCGGTTCCGAGGTGTCCACCCTGCTCGGCCGGATGCCGAGCGCCGTGGGTTACCAGCCGACCCTGGCCGACGAGATGGGCGAGCTCCAGGAGCGGATCACCTCGGTCCGGGGCCAGGCCATCACCTCCATGCAGGCGATCTACGTGCCGGCGGACGACTACACCGACCCCGCCCCGGCCACCACGTTCGCCCACCTGGACGCGACCACCAACCTGGAGCGGTCGATCTCCGACAAGGGCATCTACCCGGCGGTCGACCCGCTGGCGTCCTCGTCCCGGATCCTCGCCCCGGAGTTCGTCGGTCAGGAGCACTTCCAGGTCGCCACCGAGGTGAAGCGGATCCTGCAGCGCTACCGCGACCTGCAGGACATCATCGCCATCCTCGGTATCGAGGAGCTCTCCGAGGAAGACAAGATCACTGTGGCGCGGGCCCGGCGGATCGAGCGCTTCCTCTCGCAGAACACCTACGCGGCGGAGCAGTTCACCGGCGTACCGGGCTCGACGGTCCCGATCAAGGAGACCATCGAGGCGTTCCGGAAGATCAGCGAGGGTGAGTACGATCACTTCCCCGAGCAGGCGTTCTTCATGTGCGGCGGTCTCGAGGACCTGGAGCGCAAGGCTGAGGAGCTGATGAAGGGCTGATCAGCCCCGATTCGACCCGTAACAAAAAGACTGCCCCGGCAATGCCGGGGCAGTCTTTTGTTCACCTTCGCGTCTTACCATCGTCGCGGTCCGTTACTCGGGGTCGTTCGTTGCGCGCCACCCGAGATACGGTCGATCCGCACGCTCACCCGACGAGCGTTGATCTTTGCAACCTTTCGACGACGTGCGCCCGTCTTCCCTCGTGTGGGCGTAACGAACGGAGCTGCTCGTGGGTAAGGCCGGCAAGCGTGGCCGCAAGTCGTCCGTCTGGCGGGGCGTCCCGCGCTGGGCCAGGATCTGCACGGTGTTCGGCACCGTGCTGGTCGTGCTCAGCGGTGCGGTGCTGGTCGGCGCGGAGGTCCTGATGGCCCGCTACGAGGGCGCCGTCGGCAAGGCTGACCTGTTCGGCGACCAGGCGGCCGGCGCCCAGCCGAAGAAGAGCGACATCAAGGGCCCACTCAACATCCTGCTCGTCGGCATCGACCCGCGTACGCCCACGGCCGCGCCGTTGGCCGACTCGATCATGGTGTTGCACGTGCCGGCCTCGATGGACCGGGCCTACCTGTTCTCGCTGCCGCGCGACCTCTACGTGCCCATCCCGGCGTTCAAGAAGGCCGACTTCCCCGGCGAGACCACGAAGATCAACGCCGCCATGTCGTTCGGCAGCAAGGTGCCGGGAGCGAACCCCGACGCGGCGCGCGGCTTCGAACTGCTGGCCACCACGGTGCAGAACGTGACAGGCATCAAACGGTTCGACGCCGGCGCCATCATCAACTTCACCGGCTTCCAGAAGATCGTCGATGCCATGGGCGGCGTCGACATGTACATCGAGCGCGAGGTCAAGTCCGAGCACAAGCAGCCCGACGGTAAGCCGCGGCCGGGCAAGACGTACGGCGAGGGCTACGTCGGCCCGCAGGCGATCTACAAGAAGGGCAACCAACACCTCAGCGGGTGGCAGGCCCTGGACTACGTCCGGCAGCGTTATCCGAAGAACGGCGTCCCGGACTCCGACTACGGCCGGCAGCGCCACCAGCAGCAGTTCGTCAAGGCCATGGTCGGCCAGGCGTTCAGCGCCGACGTGGTGGCCAACCCGATCAAGTTGGACAAGGTGCTCCGCGCCGCCGGCCAGTCGCTGATCTTCAACGGTCGGGGCAGCAGCGTTGTCGACTTCGGGCTCGCCCTGAAGGACATCCGCCCCAACACCATCCAAATGATCAAGCTCGCCGGTGGTGAACTCACGAACAACAGGGGTGTCTATCTCGGCGAGCAGTTCCAGCCGGCCGTTGCGGACTTCTTCACCGCCCTGCACAGCGAGCAGCTCGATCCGTTCCTGCTGGAGCATCCGGACTTCGTCAACAAGACCAAGTAGTCGTGACGCGGTTCTCGCCACCCGCGTTGGGAGCGCCTGTGCGTCAGGCTAGACTTTCGGCAATCCGTCGCCGCAGCAAGGAGACAGCGTGGCAAAGCAGCTTCACGTCGAGCTCGTCGCCGTCGAGGAGAAGGTCTGGTCCGGTGACGCAGAGATGCTCGTCGCCCGGACGACCGAAGGCGAGCTCGGTGTCCTGCCGGGGCACGCGCCGCTGCTCGGCCAGCTCGCGGAGCCCGGTCAGGTCCGCATCAAGCTCGCCGGCGGTGAGCAGGTCTCCTACGAGGTGGCCGGCGGCTTCCTCTCGGTGAGCGCCGACGGCGTCATCGTGCTGGCCGAGAGCGCAACCCCGGTCTCCGCGCAGAGCCGCTGAGTCACACCGGGGATGGACATCGTCGAAGGAATCGGGATCGGCGTTGTCGTCATCGTCGGCGCGCTGCTCACCCTCTTCGTCCGGCGAGCCCTGGTCACCCGCAGCGGTGGCATCATCCGGCTCAGCGTCCGCGTCACCACCATGCTCGACGGCCGTGGCTGGTCGCCCGGCTTCGGCCGGTTCGCCGGTGACGAACTGCGGTGGTACAGGATGTTCAGCTTCGCGATCCGACCCAAGCGGGTTCTCTCCCGCAAAGATTTGGCGGTCGAGCGCCGACGACTCCCGGAGGGTCAGGAACGGCTCTCCATGCCGGCCGACTGGGTGATCCTCCGGTGTACCAGTCACCACGCACCGGTGGAGATCGCCATGGCGCGGTCGACCGTCACCGGTTTCCTGTCCTGGCTCGAGGCCGCCCCTCCGGGGGCGGTCTCGCCGCGTATGGCCTCCCAGGACTGGCCGGCTGCCTGATCGGGTCGTCTGTGGTTGCTCCTGGGTTCTTGGGGGCCCCGCCTGGCTCGCTTGTGGTTGCGCTCGGGGTTTCCGGGGGAGCCCACCCGGCTCCGGGCGGTCAGGCTTGATCCCTGCGCCGGGCGGGCTCCCCCGGAAACCCCATGTTGCCGCTGTGCGTCGGTCTGGCGCGGTTTTCGACTCGACTCTCTTGAAGTCGGGGTGTTCCGCTGGGCTGGATGCCGCGTATTCATGATCCCGAGTGGATCATGGGGGCGGGAGTCGGGCCCTGGCTACGCGTGGTGGCGGGCAGATTGGGAACTCATACCTCGACGTGGTGCGGTGCGCCGACGTTCTAGCGCTTGCCGCCCGGCACCCATAGCACGTCTCCCGCCGGATTTGCCGTTCTTGACAGGATAAAGAGCAGATCGGAGAGCCGGTTGAGATACTTTGCCGGGAGCGTGCTGGTTCGTTCCGGATCGTGGCTGACCAGCGCCCACGCTGCCCGTTCGGCGCGCCGGGCGGTGGTCCGCGCCACGTGCAGCAGCGCCGCGCCCGCGGTGCCGCCGGGGAGGATGAAGGAGTCGAGCTTGCTCAGGCGTGCGTTGTACTCGTCGCACCAGCCTTCCAGGCGCTCGACGTACTCCTCGGTCACCCGCAGCGGCGGGTACTTCGGCTCCGGTTCGACCGGGGTGGACAGGTCGGCGCCGACGTCGAACAGGTCGTTCTGCACCGACCCCAGCACGTCCCGCAGTTCCTGGTCGAGCCCGCCCAGGACGAGCGCGACGCCGATCGCCGCGTTGCACTCGTCGACGTCCGCGTACGCGGCGATCCGTGGATCGGTCTTCGGCACCTGCTCGTTGTTGCTCAGCCTGGTCATGCCGGCGTCGCCGGCCTTGGTGTAGATGCGCGTGAGGTGGACGGCCATGACGCACAGCCTACGGATTCCCGACCTGACCATCCCGGCGCGGCCGGACAGCGCCCCCAGTTGGCCGGTGGTGGTGGGCCCCGGCGACGCGGGCGACCCGGCGGTCAACGATGTCGACGTCATTCGGGTCCACGGTGACGTCCGGCTGGCCGGCACCGTACACGTGGTCGGCGCCAAGAACTCGGCCCTGAAGTTGATGGCCGCCGCGCTGCTCGCCCCGGGCCGCAGCGTGATCACGAACGTTCCCCGGATCACCGACATCGCGATCATGGGCGAGGTGCTGCGTCGGCTGGGCTGCGACGTCCGGTTCGACGCGGACGACCCGGTCGACCCGATGGTCGCCCGCGGCGGCGTGGCCCGGTCCCGTTCGGTGACCATCGACGTGCCCGAGCAGCCCGGGGCGGAGGCCGACTACGACCTGGTTCGCCGGTTGCGCGCCTCGATCTGTGTGCTCGGCCCGCTGCTGGCCCGCCGGGGGTACGTGCGGGTGGCCCATCCCGGCGGTGATGCCATCGGGTCACGAGGGCTGGACATGCACATCTCCGGGCTGACCCGGATGGGCGCGGAGATCTCCGGTGAGCACGGCTTCGTCATCGCCTCCGCTCCGCACGGGCTGCGTGGCGCGGAGATCGTGCTGGATTTTCCCAGCGTCGGCGCGACCGAGAACCTGGTGATGGCGGCGGTGCTGGCCCAGGGCGTCACGATGATCGACAACGCGGCCCGGGAGCCGGAGATCGTCGACATCTGCACGATGCTCAACCAGATGGGCGCCCGGATCTCCGGCGCGGGCACGTCCACCCTGCGGATCACCGGCGTGCCGGGTCTGCACCCCGTCCGGCACGCCACGGTGGGGGACCGGATCGTCGCCGGCACCTGGGCGTTCGGGGCGGCGATGACCCGGGGCGACGTGACGGTGACCGGGCTGGACCCGGCGTACCTGGAGGTCGCGCTGGACAAGGTGGTCGCGGCCGGCGGCCTGGTGGAGACCCGGGGGGACGGCTTCCGGGTACGGATGGACGACCGGCCCCGGGCGGTGGACGTGGTGACGTTGCCGTACCCCGGCTTCGCCACCGACCTGCTGCCGATGGCGATCGGGCTGGCCGCGGTCAGCGACGGCGCCTCCCTGATCACCGAGAACATCTTCGACGGCCGGTTCATGTTCGCCAACGAGATGATGCGGCTCGGCGCGGACATCAAGACCGACGGGCACCACGCGGTGGTCCGTGGGCGGGGTCGGCTCTCCGGTGCCCCGGTCCAGGCGACCGACATCCGTGCCGGTGCCGGGCTGATCATCGCCGGGCTGTGTGCGCTGGGGGTCACCGAGGTCTCCCACGTGCATCACGTCGACCGGGGCTATCCGGACTTCGTGGCCGACCTGCGGGCGCTCGGGGTGGCGGTGGAGCGGGGCACCACACCGCAGGAGCCGTCGCTGGAGATCTGAGGCCGGAACCCCGCCACCCGGCCCGACCGCCACTTAGCCATCGTTCAGGCTCGCCGACTAGGGTCTGTGTCAGAGTCCTGGGCCCGCCACGGGCCGGCCCGGGGCTTCGACACAGACCCTTAGGGTGCCAGGCAGGCACCCAATCGCAGCGAGGGAGAAGTAGATGGCGGGTCGACTCGCGGTCGTCGGGGCGGGGTTGATGGGCTCCGGCATCGCCCAGGTGGCGGCGCAGGCGGGCTGGCAGGTGACGCTGCGCGACCTGGACGACGCGGCCACCACCCGAGGGCTCGGCGGCATCCGGAAGTCACTGGAGAAGTTCGCCGAGAAGGGCAAGATCGAGGCGTCCGAGGTCGAGTCGACGCTGGCCCGGATCACCCCGACCACCGACCTGGAGGCGGCGGCGGACGCGGACATCGTGGTCGAGGCCGTCTTCGAGCGGCTGGAGATCAAGCACGAGGTGTTCCGCGCCCTCGACAAGATCTGCAAGGCCGACGCGGTGCTCGCCACCAACACCTCGGCCATTCCGGTCACCCAGATCGCCGCGGTGACCGAGCGGCCGGAGGCGGTCGTCGGCACCCACTTCTTCTCCCCGGTGCCGATGATGCAGCTCTGCGAGCTGGTCCGCGGTTACAAGACGAGCGACGCCACGCTGGCCACCGCACGGACCTTCGCCGAGGAGGTCGGCAAGACGGTGGTGGTGGTCAACCGGGACATCGCCGGCTTCGTCACGACCCGGCTGATCACCGTTCTGGTCGCCGAGGCGGCCAAGCTGGTGGAGTCCGGCGTGGTGTCCGCCGAGGACCTGGACACGGCCTGCCGCCTGGGCTTCGGGCACGCGATGGGCCCGCTGGCCACCATCGACCTCACCGGCGTGGACGTGCTGCTGCACGCCATGAAGAACATCTACGCCGACACGGCCGACGAGAAGTTCTTCCCGCCGGAGCTGCTCCAGCGGATGGTCACCGCCGGTGACCTGGGCCGCAAGAGCGGCAAGGGTTTCTACACGTACTGAGACCGGCAGCCGCGCGGGCCCGTTCGCGGGCCTCGCGGCCGGCTCAGGTGGGGCCGGCCGGCGCGTCCAGCGCCGCCGCGACGAAGTCCAACGCGCTGGGGACGACCGAGCCCCAGTAGTGGAAGTCGTGTCGGCCGTCGGCGTACTCCACGCGGACCGCCGGCTCCGGCAGGGCCCGCTCCAGCGCCTGCACGTCGTCGAGGAAGTCGTCCTGCCGACCGCACCAGAGGCCCAGCGGGGTGCCGCGCAGCCGGTCGACACCGGCGAAGACGGCGTCGCCGGGCGCGACGGCGGGGGAGCAGGCCGCCACCGCCCGGAGCAGGCCCGGCCAGGTCTCGGCGAGCAACAGCGAGCCATAGCCCCCCATCGACCAGCCCCAGGCCGCCAGCCGGGTGGTGTCGAAGCCCCGCTCGGCGCACCAGGCCGGCAACTCCTCCCGCACCATCCGTTGCGGGTCGTCTCGTCCGGCGGGGCGCCAGGAGAGGCGATCGCCTGTCGCTCCGGCGAGCACGAACGGCGGTGCGCCTCGGCGTACCGCGTCGGTCAGGAAGCGCCCCAGGCCGAGCCCGGGGAAGTCGCGTGCGGTGGTGGACGCGCCGTGCAGCACCAGGCAGACCGGCAGCCCCTGGCCGTCGCCGTGCCCGTCCGGGACGGCGGTGTAGAAGTCGACCGAGCGGCCCCGTGCGGTGGACGGCCGGCTGGTCAGGCGCTCGTCACCGGCCGGCGCGTCCGGGGGCGTCGGCCGTGCCGGCGAGGGACGGATCAGGTCGCGGGCCGCCCAGCCGAGCCCGACCGCCAGCGCCGTCGCTCCCGCACCAGCGAGCAGGAGACCACGCCGGGTTGGTCGAGCGGCCATCGGCAAAGTCTGACAGGCCTCGGGGCGATCCGGGGCCCAGGGAACGGGTCAGCCGTCGCGCTTGGTCGTCCAGCGGAAGGTGGTCAGGCAGAGCACCACACCGATCACGCACCACAGGGCCAACACCAGGGCGACCCGCCCCAGCTCGAACGAGCCGCCCGGCTCCTGGGCGCCGAAGCTCTCCGGCAGGAAGACCGATCGCAGGCCCTGGCACATCCACTTGAGCGGGAACAGCGCCGCGACCTGCTGCATCCAGGTGGGCAGGTCGGTGAAGACGAAGAACACCCCGGAGATGAACTGGAGCACCAGGGCGACCGGAGTGACCACCGCCGAGCCGCTGCGGGCGGTGCGGGCCAGCGACGAGATGGCGATGCCGCACAGGGTGCAGGCGGTCACCCCGAGCACGGCGACCCAACCGAAGGTCAACCACTTCCCGGCGGTGCCGGGCAGGTCGAGGTCGAACAGCGCCACCGCGACGGCCAGCAGCAGCGCGGTCTCGGCGATGCCGATCGCCACCACCATGATCACCTTGCCGGCGAACCAGACCCACTTGGGCATCGGGGTGCCCCGGTAGCGCTTGAGCACACCCCGGTCCCGTTCGATCGGGATCCAGATGCCGAGGTTCTGGAAGCTGACAGTCATCAGGCCGGTCGCGATCATGCCGGTGATGAAGTATTGGGTGAACTTGACCCCGCCGCCGATCGTGCCGCCGAAGATCGACGCGAAGATCAGGATCATGATGATGGGGAAACCCATCGTGAAGACCACGGACTCCCGGCTGCGCAGGAACTGGGTGATCTCCAGTCGGCCCTGGCGCAGGGCGAGCGCGCCAGCGTTCGGCCGCTGGCCCCGAGGAGCGGCGACCGCGGAGGCCGGTTTCGTCGTGGTCGTCATCGCGCGTGTCCGATCATCTTCAGGTAGACGTCCTCCAGGGTCGGCCGGGTCACCGTGAGCCCCGGCACCTCGCCGCCGTGGCGCGCGGCCAGATCGGCCACGAGGGCCGTCGGCGTCGCGCTCTGCGTGCTCTCCAGCGCCCCGTCCGGGGTACGCCAGGAAACCGTCGCCAGCGCCTCCTGCCGGTTGCCCAGCTGGGCGGGGGCGGCCACCGCGACCAGCCGGCCGCCGGCGATCACGCCGACCCGGTCGGCGAGCGCCTCCGCCTCGTCCAGGTAGTGGGTGGTCAACACGATGGTGGTGCCGGCGGCGGCGAGGTCGCGGATCAGCTCCCAGAACTCGCGGCGGGCCTCCGGGTCGAAACCGGTGGTCGGCTCGTCGAGGAAGAGCAGCTCGGGGCGACCGATGATGCCCAGCGCCACGTCCAGGCGACGCCGCTGCCCACCGGAGAGGCTGTGCGTACGGGCTCTCGCCTTGTCGGCCAGCCCGACCCGCTCGATCACCTTGTCCGGGTCGTCCGCGTCGGGATAGAAGCCGGAGAAGTGCCGGATCACCTCGGCCACGGTCAGCTCGTCGAACTCGCCGGTGCCCTGGAGCACGATGCCGACGCGGGAGCGCCAGTCGGCGTCCGGGTGCGCCGGGTCGGTGCCCAGCACGGTGACCTCGCCGGCATCGCGGCGTCGGTAACCCTCCAGGATCTCCACCGTGGTGGTCTTGCCGGCGCCGTTCGGCCCGAGCAACGCGAACACCTCACCGCGGTGGACGTCGAGGTCCACGCCCGCCACCGCGACGTTGTCGCCGTACGCCTTGCGCAGCCCCCGGACGGAGATGGCCAGCTCGTCATCCATGTCGTCAAGTGTGCGCCTGACCAGGCCGGCCCGGTGCCCCGGGGGTGGCGGTGCGCGCCACCGCGGCCGTTTCCCACCCGGACGTCCCCGACATGGACGTGTGTGGTTTTCCACAACCCGTTTTACCGGGGGGTAACTTAAACTCCGGCCATGGATGAGACGGCATATTCGGGGCGGCTGCCCGAGCGGGACCGCCCGTGGGTGATGCGCACCTACGCCGGCCACTCGTCGGCCACCGCGACCAACGCCCTCTTCCGCCGCAACCTGGCGAAGGGGCAGACCGGCCTCTCGGTCGCCTTCGACCTGCCCACCCAGACCGGGTACGACCCGGACCACGAGTTGGCCGCCGGTGAGGTCGGTCGGGTCGGCGTGCCAGTGGCCCACCTCGGCGACATGCGGGCGCTCTTCGACGGTCTCCCGCTCGCCGACATGAACACCTCGATGACCATCAACGCCCCGGCGATGTGGATGCTCGCCCTGTACGGCACCGTGGGGCGGGAACAGGGCGCCGACCTGGCCCGCTGCGCCGGCACCACGCAGAACGACATCGTCAAGGAGTATCTGTCCCGGGGGACGTACATTTTCCCGCCAGCGGCGTCGCTGCGGCTGACCGCCGACGTGGTGGCGTACGCGCTGCGGGAGATGCCCCGGTGGAACCCGGTCAACATCTGCTCGTACCACCTCCAGGAGGCCGGCGCGACGCCCGTGCAGGAGGTCGGGTTCGCGCTGGCCACCGCGGTCGCCGTGCTCGACGCGGTCCGCGACTCCGGTCAGGTCCCGGCCGAGCGGATGGGCGACGTGGTGCAGCGGGTGTCGTTCTTCGTCAACGCCGGGGTGCGCTTCGTCGAGGAGATCGCCAAGATGCGCGCGTTCGGCGTGCTCTGGGACGAGATCACCCGGGACCGGTACGCGGTCACCGAGGCCAGACAACGGCGGTTCCGCTACGGCGTGCAGGTCAACTCGCTGGGCCTCACCGAGGCGCAGCCGGAGAACAACATCCAGCGCATCGTGCTGGAGATGCTCGGGGTGACGATGTCCCGCGACGCGCGGGCCCGCGCCGTGCAACTGCCCGCCTGGAACGAGGCGCTCGGCCTGCCCCGCCCGTGGGACCAGCAGTGGTCGCTGCGGATGCAGCAGGTGCTGGCGTACGAGTCGGACCTGCTCGAATACCCCGACCTCTTCGCCGGCTCGCACGTGATGACCGCGCTTGTCGACGAGATCGTCACCGGGGCGCGGGTCGAGCTGGACAAGGTGTTGGAGTCGGGCGGCGTGGTCGCCGCCGTGGAGTCCGGCTACCTCAAGAGCGCGTTGGTCGCCTCGCTGGCCGAGCGCCGCCGTCGGATGGAGTCCGGGGCCGACGTGGTCGTCGGGGTCAACAGGTACGCCGAGACCGAGCCCTCCCCGCTGACCGCCGCCGGCGCGCAGGCCGTCGAGCGGGTGGACCCCGCGGTCGAGGCGGCCGCCGCTGCCGGCGTACACCGGTGGCGTGCCGACCGGGACGCGGACGCCGTCGACGCGGCCCTGACCCGGCTCCGCGCGGACGCCGCGACCACCGCCAATCTGATGCCCGCCACCCTGGAGTGCGTGCGGGTCGGGGTGACCACCGGCGAGTGGGCCGGGGCGCTGCGGCAGGTCTTCGGCGAGTACCGGGCGCCGACCGGCCTGGCCGGTGCCGCCGGCAGCGGTGGCGACCCGGGCCTGGCCGCCGTCCGCGGGCGGGTCACCGCCACCGCTCGGGAGTTGGGCAGCGGCCGGCTGCGGCTGCTGGTCGGCAAGCCCGGGCTGGACGGGCACTCCAACGGCGCGGAGCAGATCGCGGTACGCGCCCGCGACGCCGGTTTCGAGGTCGTCTACCAGGGCATCCGGCTGACCGCGGGGCAGATCGTCGCCGCCGCCGTCGAGGAGGACGTCGACCTGGTCGGGCTGTCCGTGCTCTCCGGATCGCACCTGGCCGCCGTGCCCGCCGTGCTGGACGGGCTGCGCGCCGCCGGCCGGGCCGACCTGCCGGTGGTCGTGGGCGGCATCATCCCCGCCGGTGACGCCGACACCCTGCGGGCGGCCGGGGTGGCCCGGGTGTTCACCCCGAAGGACTTCGCCCTCACCGGCATCATCGACGACCTGGTGACTGTCATCCGACGCGCCAACGACCTGGCCTGACCCCGCTGTGGGTGGTCAGCGGCCGGCGTAGGTCATGCAGTCGGCCAGGTCGTTGTCCGGGCCGACCCTGATCGAGGACGCGTGGCACTCCAACTGCTCGTTGTGCCGGCAGTCGGACCGCTGGCAGGCGCCCACCTGGGCGGTCAGGCCGTCCACGCCACCGCGGATGGGCGACTCGACGAAGGTGTGGCAGTGCGCGTGGTCCATGCTGCCGATCGTGATCGCGAAGGCGTGACAGTCACCCGACTGGTTGTACGCGCACGCGGCGACCACACACTCCTGGACCCGGGGCATCTCCAACGCTGCGGTCATGCCAACCTCCTCTAGGTCTTTGCCCCGATCCTAGGCTTTTGTCGAGTCGGCCATCCCTCGATTCACCTGCCCGCCGGCCAGGGTGATCGACTCGGGTTTCCGGAAGGCGGGGTGTCCCGCCGCGGGGATGGCCCGGTTTGCAGGAACCCGAGTCGATCGAGCGTCAGACGCGGAAGCCGGCGGCGCGGGCCGCCTCGCGTTCCCGGCGGCGCTCGGAGCGCCGTCGGAGGAACCAGTAGACGAAGACCACCAGGCCGAGCAGGAACGCCAGCACCAGCACCGGCAGGATGATCGCCACCAGGGAGACCACCACGCTGGTGGCGTCCTCGGCGGTGCTGGCCACCGGCGCACCGAACCCGGCGGTGGTGGCGTTGATGACCGGACGGGCCGCGGACTTGAGCAGGTGCACGCCCAGGGCCAGCAGCACGCCGGTGGCGACCGGCACCCACTGGTGGGACGAGAAGAAACTCCCCGGGTCGCTGACCGTCACCGTCTCCGACGAGGAGCCGGCGCCGAAGGCCAGGCCGCCGGCGGTGGGTCGGACCACGGTCTGCACCACGTCGTTGACGTGGTCGACCACCGGCACCTTGTCGGCCACCATCTCCACGGCGAGCAACACGGCCAGGATGACGATGACCCAGCCGTTGCCGAGCCAGGTCCAGCCGCTGGGAAGGTCGATCAGGTCGGTGTAGCGACCGAGCAGACCGAGGGCGAGCAGGGGAATGTAGGCGTTCAACCCCGCTGAGGCGGCGAGGCCGGTGCCGGTGAGGACTTCGAACACGAACTCAGCATCGCATCGACGCGCCAGTGCCGCTCGGTGGCGACCGGTGGGTCCTCGGCTACCCTCGTCGGGTGCGGTTGGTCATTGCGAAGTGCTCGGTGGACTACGTCGGACGGCTCTCGGCTCACCTGCCGCCGGCCACCCGGTTGCTGATGGTGAAGGCGGACGGGTCGGTGTCGATCCATGCCGACGACCGGGCCTACAAGCCGTTGAACTGGATGAGCCCGCCCTGTCGGCTGGAGGAGGCGCCCGGCGTGTGGCGGGTGGTCAACAAGGCCGGCGAGGAGCTGCGGATCACCCTGGAGGAGATCTTCCAGGACACCTCGTACGAGCTGGGTGTGGACCCGGGCCTGCGCAAGGACGGGGTGGAGGCGCACCTACAGGAGTTGTTGGCCGCCAACCCGAGCGCGTTGGGTGAGGGGTTCACGCTGGTCCGCCGCGAGTACATGACGGCGATCGGCCCGGTCGACCTGTTGTGCCGGGACGCCAACGCCGGCGCGGTCGCCGTCGAGGTCAAGCGGCGGGGCGACATCGACGGCGTGGAGCAGTTGACCCGCTACCTCGAGTTGATGAACCGTGACCCGCTGCTCAGCCCGGTGGCCGGGGTCTTCGCCGCCCAGGAGATCAAGCCGCAGGCCCGGGTGCTCGCCGCCGATCGGGGCATCCGGTGCGTGGTCGTGAACTACGACCGGCTGCGGGGCATCGAGAAGGACGAGCTGACGCTCTTCTGATCGGCTCACCCGCCGTTACGCACCGCGATCAACGACTTGGGCAGGCCGAACGCCCGCTCGACCAGCATCGTCGAGTCGGGGAAGTAGTGGCGCATCTGCGAACGGTCCAGTAGCTCGGTCCAGAGCACCTGGTGGATGGCCGCGTCGTGGCTGCGGGTCGGCTTGTGCCCCAACGGCCAACGTCGGGCCAGCGCGGTGCGCAGTCGCACCGGCAGGAACTGCATCCCGGGCGCGATCCAGTGTGGCTCGATGGGGAAGTAGCGGTAGGGCGTCTGCACCCAGTGCCGGTCGGCCATCGCCCGGGCGGCGGCGGAGAAGCGCAGCCGGCGCTCGTGCCCGCCCACATGCTCCAGCACCGAGTTGGAGAAGACCAGGTCGTAGCCGCCCTTGACGATGCGCGGGGGCAGGTCGCAGGCGTCGGCCTGCTCGACGTGGGCCCAGTCCGGCACGGCGGCGGGCGGCTGCTCCAGGTTGACGACTGTCACCCGGGCCGGCCGGACGGTCGCGCGGTGCCAGGTGCCGAGCCGGCCACCGAGATCGACCACGTGCATGTCGCCGATCTCGGGGAAGGTGCGCGCCAGCCAGTCCGAGCGGTGCTGGCGCCGCCGCGCACTCCACGACTGCTCGCTGTCGACAAGGCGGTAGCGCAATCGATTGGGGCCCATTTAACGCAATGTACCGCCGCAGACACCGCCTATAAACATGTGGATACGCTGATCTTCGCCGAGATCGGTTATCCGACACTCATCTCCCGTACATCACCTTGATGGCCTTGACGAGTCGTGCCACGTCGGTCGGGGTGCGTTCGAAGGTCATCGACGGCAACAGCGATCGGGCCCGACGCCGGGTGACCGCCTTGGCCCGGCCGAACTCGCGCAGCCCGTCCTCCCCGTGGATCCGCCCGAAGCCGGAGTCGCCGACCCCGCCGAACGGCAGGGTGGACATGCCGGCGAAGGTCAGTGAAGAGTTGATCGAGGCCATTCCGGAGCGCAGCCGCCGCGCGATGGACACCGCGCGGCGCCGGCCGAAGACCGAACCTCCCAGGCCGTACGGCAGGGCGTTGGCGCGGGTGACGGCCTCGTCGGCGTCGCGGACCCGGCTGATGGTCAGCGTGGGGCCGAAGGTCTCCTCGCGGACGGCGGCCGAATCCTCCGGGACGTCCACCAGCACGGTCGGGTGGACGTACGGCGGCTGCACCGCGCTCGGACCGCCGAGCACGGCGCGCCCGCCCGAGGTGATCGCGGCGTCGATGTGCCGGCGGATCACGTCGATCTGCCGGGGCATGGTGATCGGGCCGATGTCGGTGCCCTCCGGGCCGACGGTCAGCCGGCCGGCGCGGGTGACCACCTTGTCGACGAAGGCGTCGAAGACCGAGTCGACGGCGTAGACCCGCTCGATGCCGATGCAGGTCTGGCCCGCGTTGGTCATGCCGCCCCAGACGCACGCCTCGGCGGCGGCGTCCAGGTCGGCGTCGCTGTCGACGATCATGGCGTCCTTGCCGCCGCCCTCGATCAGCACCGGGGTCAACGTCTCGGCGCAGGCGGCCATCACCCTGCGGGCGGTGGCGGTCGAGCCGGTGAAGGCCAGCTTGTCGACCCCGGAGTGGCACAGCGCGGCGCCCACGTCGCCCAGCCCGTGCACGGCGGCGAACACCGGCTGCTCGGGCACCACCTCGGCGAAGCTGTCCACCAGCCACTGGCCGGCGGCGGGCGTGTACTCGCTCGGCTTGAGCACCACACCGTTGCCGGCGGCCAGCGCGTACGCGGCGGAACCGATCGGTGTGAAGACCGGGTAGTTCCACGGGCCGATCACGCCGACCACGCCGTACGGCTGGTATTCGAGGTGCGCGGAGAACTCGGCGAGGATGAGCCGGGACCGCACCCGGCGCGGGCCGAGCACGCGGTTGGCGTTGCGGGCGGCCCAGTCGATGTGCTCGATCGCGGTGACGACCTCGACGATGGCGTCGGCGATCGGCTTGCCACCCTCGACGTGCACCAGCTCGGCCAGCTCCTCGATGCGTGTGGCCAGCAGGGCACGCCACCGCAGCATCCGTTCGCGGCGGTCGGCGAAGCCGAGCCCGGCCCACCATCCGCCGGCGACGCGGGCGCCCTCGACGGCCCGCCGCACGTCGGCCTCGGTCGCGACCGGGAAGCGGCCGGCCTCGGCGCCGGTGGCCGGGCTGGTGGAGACCAGTCGACCCGCCTCGATGATCGGAAGACCCGGGACATGCACAGCCGTCATGGCGGAAGTCTAGACCCGAGGATTACTCACTGGTAGGTCCGGATCGTAACCGGCCGACCCGGCGTCGTGCCGTTTCGCCTGATCGTTTGTCAGTGCAGGTCAGGCCATCGATGACGAACGCGGTCCGGCCGAATCGTCGAACGGCGGGTGGCCGGGAGGTGACGAGGAGCTGACCGGCCGGTCGGTGTCGATGATTACCGTCTGGTGGCAGGCTGACGCGCGGAGTGACGGTGTGGGGTGGAGGGCTGACTGTCCATGGAGGAACTTCCAGAACTTATGCCGCTGTTGACGGTGGCGGGTGGGCCGATGCGCGGGGCGAGCTTCCGACTTCGAGTCGAACCGCAGGTGGTCGGCCGGGCGCCGACCGGTCACGTCGTCATCAGCGACCCGCATCTGAGCCGCCGCCACGCGGAGGTGTGGCTGGCCCCGGAGGGCCCGTCGCTGCGGGACCTTGGCTCGACCAACGGCACCTGGCTCAACGACCGTCGGATCACCGAGGTGGAACGGCTCTGCGACGGTGACGTGATCCGACTCGGCCGTACCGAGCTGCGCCTGTTCGACCCGGGGGTGGCACACACCGACCCGGTGGGGCTCAGCTTCGGGCCGTCCCGGCGGGACGTCCGGCCGACCCTTCCGCTGCCGTTGGCCACGCCGCCCGGCGCCCGGCGCTGACCGGCGACCCGGGTGCGGCCCACACCTGGGCCGCACCCGGGGTGGCTGCTCGGCACCTGGACCGGCACCGGCGGGCGTGGCAGCATGCCGCGGATGGAAACCGAGCAACGGATCGTGACGGCGAACGGCATCACCCAGGCGGTCCGGGTGGCCGGCCCGCCAAACGGCACCCCGGTGCTACTGATCCACGGCAACTGCTCGTCCGCGCTGTTCTGGGAGCCGCTGGTCCGTCGGCTGCCGCCGACGCTGCGGGTGGTCGCCCCCGACCTGCGGGGGTACGGCGACTCCGCGACGGCCCCGGTGGACGCCACTCGCGGCCTGCGGGACTTCTCCGACGACGTGGCCGCGCTGCTGGACGACCCGACGCTCTTCGGCGCCGGCGACACCCGCCCGGTGGTGGTCGGGCACTCCCTCGGTGGGGGAGTGGCGATGCGACTGCTCGTCGACAATCCACACCGGGTGGGCGCGCTCCTGCTCGCGGCACCGGTCTCCCCGTACGGCTTCGGTGGCACCCGCGACCTGACCGGCACGCCGACCACCCCCGACTTCGCCGGCACCGGCGCCGGCACGGCAAATCCGGACTTCGTCGCCCTGCTCGCCGCCGGCGACCGGAGCGCGGACACTCCGGCCAGCCCGCGCGCCGTCCTGCGAGCCACCTATGTGGCCGATCCCGCCGCGCTGGGCGCCGACGAGGACCTGCTGCTGGACACCGTGCTCTCCACCGCCACCGGCGACGACAGCTACCCGGGCACGGCGGAGCCGTCGGAGAACTGGCCGGGCACCGCGCCGGGCACGCGCGGGGTGCTCAACGCCCTCGCGCCGACCCACTTCCGGCTCGCCGACGAGCTGGTGGCCGTCGCCGAGAAGCCTCCGATCACCTGGGTACGCGGCGACGCCGACGTCATCGTCTCGGACACCTCACTGTTCGACCTGGCGTACCTGGGTTCGTTGGGTCTCGTGCCCGGCTGGCCCGGCGAGGAGGTCTGCCCGCCGCAGCCGATGATCGGCCAGACCCGGTCGGTGCTGGAGCGGTACGCGGCGGCCGGCGGCGCGTACCACGAGGTGGTGTTGCCCGGTTGCGGGCACAGCCCGCACCTGGAGCGCCCGGCGGAGTTCGTGGCGGAGCTGCTGGCCCTGACCACCGGTCCCGCCGCCTAGGGTCCGTGTCGTGTCGCCGGCGGTGAGACGTCACGTCGCCGGCGGTGAAATAGGCCACGGCGTCGCGACAACCAATCGTCACGTGGCAGACTCGCGCGCATAGCCTTAGCGGCCGTTCAGGGGCCGTGCGGAGTGTCTGGGGAGGCCGGTCGTGGCGCGCGAGTTCAGCACCGTGGGTGTGGTGGGGCTGGGCACCATGGGTGCCGGCATCGTCGAGGTCTTCGCCCGCAACGGTGTCGACGTGGTGGCGGTGGAGATCTCCGAGCCGGCGCTGGAGCGTGGCCGAGCCACCCTGACCCGCTCCACCGACCGGGCGGTCGCCAAGGGCAAGCTCGCCGTGGCCGACCGAGACGCCCTGCACGAGCGGGTGCACTTCGCGGTTGGGCTGGACGCGCTGCACTCCGTCGACCTGGTCATCGAGGCGGTGCCCGAGCACCTGGACCTCAAGCAGCGGATCTTCGCGGAGTTGGACCGGGTCTGCCGGCCGGAGGCCATCCTCGCCACCAACACCTCGTCGCTGAGCGTCACCGAGATCTCGGTGGCCACCACCCGGCCCAACCAGGTGATCGGGATCCACTTCTTCAACCCCGCGCCGGTGATGAAGCTGGTCGAGGTGGTCCGCACGGTCGTCACCGCACCCGAGGTGGTCGCCGATGTCGAGGCGCTCTGCGCCCGCCTCGGCAAGGTCGACGTCACCATCAACGACCGGGCCGGCTTCATCGCCAACGCGCTGCTCTTCGGCTACCTCAACCACGCGGTCGCCATGGTCGAGTCGCACTACGCCGCCCGGGAGGACATCGACGCCGCGATGAAGCTCGGCTGCGGCCTGCCGATGGGCCCGCTCGCGTTGATGGACCTGATCGGCCTGGACACCGCGTACGAGATCCTGGACACCATGTACCGGCGCGGCGGGCGGGACCGCCGGCACGCCCCGGTGCCGCTGCTCAAGCAGATGGTGACCGCGGGACTGCTCGGCCGGAAGTCCGGTCGGGGTTTCTACACCTACGAGCGGCCCGGCTCGCCGGTGGTCGTACCGGACGAGGCGACGCCGCTGGCCACGGACGCGGCGGCCGCCGACGGGGCGCGCGCGATCGCCAAGGTTGGCGTGGTCGGTTCCGGGACGATGGCCACCGGGATCGTCGAGGTCTTCGCGAGGGCCGGCTACGAGGTCGTGTCGGTGGCCCGTGGCCTGGAGAAGTCCGCGACGCTCCGCGAGGCGGTGCAGACCTCGCTGCACAAGGGCGTGGTGCGCGGCAAGCTCGCCGAGGCCGACCGGGACGCCGCGCTCGGCCGGATCAGCTGGTCGGCCACGCTCGACCACCTCGCCGACGTCGACCTGATGGTCGAGGCGGTCGTCGAGGAGTTGAGCGTGAAGCAGGCGCTCTTCGCGAGCCTCGACGAGATCTGCAAGCCGGGCGTGGTGTTGGCCACCACCACCTCCTCGCTGCCGGTGATCGACGTGGCGATGGCCAGCCACCGACCGGCCGACGTGGTGGGGCTGCACTTCTTCAACCCGGCCCCGGTCATGCCCCTGGTCGAGGTGGTCCGCACGATCCGCACCTCCCCGGAGGCCACCGCCACCGCCCGCGCCGTCTGCGCCACGCTCGGCAAGACCGGCGTGGTCTGCGCGGACCGGTCCGGGTTCATCGTCAACGCGCTGCTCTTCCCCTACCTCAACGACGCGGTGAAGATGCTGGAGGCCAGCTACTCGACGGCCGACGACATCGACCACGCCATGAAGCTGGGCTGCGGCTACCCGATGGGCCCGTTCGAGCTGCTCGACGTGGTCGGGCTGGACGTCGCGCTGGCGATCCAGCGCGAGCTGTACCTGGAGTTGCGCGAGCCGGGCTTCGCGCCCGCGCCGCTGCTGGAGCATCTGGTCACCGCCGGCTACCTGGGTCGCAAGGCCCGTCGCGGTTTCCGCGACCACTCGCACCACTGAGCGGGTAAACGCCACGAGGCGCCCAGGGCGTCTGCAGGGTGTGACCTTCGAGGAGTACGTCAGCAGCCGGGGACCGGCGCTGGTCCGGCTCGCCCGGCTGCTGACCGGTGACGAGCACCGGGCCGAGGACCTCACCCAGGAGGTGCTGTCCCAGGCGTACGTGCAGTGGCGCAGGATCGTCCGCGCCGACCGGCCCGACGTGTACGTGCGTCGCATGCTTGTCAACGCCAACAACTCCTGGTGGCGCCGTCGATCGAGCCGTGAGCTGGTCGTCGAGTCCTTCGCCGAGCGGGCGCACCGTGGCGACCTCGGCGGCGAGGCGGCCGACCGCGACGAGATGTGGCGGCTGATCCTCGGCCTGCCCGACCGTCAGCGGGCGGTGCTGGTGCTGCGCTACTACGAGGACCTCGACGACCAGACCATCGCCCAGATCCTGGACTGCTCACCGGTCACCGTCCGCACCCACGCGATGCGGGCGCTCGCCAACCTCCGGGAGCGCTGCGGTGCCCCGGCCACGAACGGGAGCCGACCGTGACAGACCTCGACCAGCGGATCGACCAGACGCTGCGCGAGCGCGCCGAGGGCACTGTGGACACCGACCGGCTGCTGGCCGTCGCGGTGTCCCGTGGCCGGGCCCGGATCCGCCGCCGACGCACCACCGCCGCCTCGGTGCTGGGGGTGGTGGCCGTGCTCGGCGCGGGCGTGGCCCTCGGCCCGGTGAGTCTCTCCGGCTCCGGCCTGGACGTCGTCATTCCAGGGCTGGGCCCGCCGACTGACGCGGTGCAGGCCGTGACGCCGCCCCGGCTCGACGGCGTGCCGGGTGCGGCCGCCCGACCCGACCTGGTCGGCACGGACCCGAACGTGCTGCACTTCGGGTTCGCCCCGGACGGGCCCCGATATCTCTCCTGGTCGGTGCAGAGCGGCGTGGAGCTGGCGCGGCTCGACGTCGGCGGACGCACCGTCACCGTGGAGCTGGCCGCCTCCGCGGACGCCCTGCCCATGCGCGCCCAGGGCCTGCCGGCCCTGGTCCCGGAGCTGGTCAAGGACGGCGTCTACGACGGGTCGGTGTCGCACGCCGAGGGGCCCTACGGCGTGCTGGCGTGGCTGCGACACTGGCAACCCGCCCCCGGGGTGTACGCCCGGGCCAGCGGCAGCGGGCCGGACGAGCGGGACCTGTTCGACGTGGCCGCCGCGCTGCGGCTCGACCAGGCGCACCGTTGCGGTGGCCCGCTGCGGCTCACCACGCTGCCGGCGGGCACACGGCTCACGAGGTGCGAGGTGACCGTGGCACCGTTCCCGGCGGCGTTCGGCGTGCAGATGATGGTCTCCGGGAGCACCCCGGGCGCGATCCAGGTCGAGTTGCAGTACGCCATCGGCATCGCCGGGACCCGCACCGAGGGGAACCGGACTGTCGGCGGCAAACCGGCCCATATCGATACCCAGGTCGGAGAACTTGAGCTGCTCGGCTTTCCCAGGGCCCACCTGACCGCCAACTTCGGCTGGCCGGCACAGGGGTACGACGAGGAGGACGCGGCCACGGTGCTGGGCGGGGCGCAGGTCAGCGAGCCACTGGACGAGCCCGCGTCCTGGTGACCGGCCGGGCCGCCGCACCAGACGGACCGTACGCTTGGTGACTGTGAGCCCCCGTCGCAATCGCCCTCGCCGGGACGAGAACGCCAACCTGGACGCCGACCGGGTCCGGCAGGGTGTCGCCTCGGTGCAGCAGTGGTCCGACGGTGCCTGGCAGGTACGCGGGATCGGCGCCGGGGCGTCCGTCAAGACGTACCGCTGCCCCGGCTGTAACCAGGAGATCCCACCCGGAGTGGCGCACCTGGTGGCCTGGCCGGCCGACGGCCTGGGTGACCTGACCGACCGGCGGCACTGGCACAGTGGCTGCTGGCGAGCCCGGGACCGGCGCGGGCCGGCGGTGCAACGCGGCCGGGGCACCCCCCGCTACTGAGCGGCTCAGCCGGGGGCCTTCACGGCCACGGCCTGGCGGTCCGGCCGGGGTGTCGCACGGCGCGGCTTAGCGACCTGGATCACGCTGTTTGTGCCTGGGCGGGCGGCGGCGCTGACTTCGCGACAGACTTGGGCGGTGAGCACAGCGATTCGCGCGTCGTCGATCCTGCCCGGCCGCCGGGAGGACATCGAGCTGCACACCGCCGACGGTCTGCGGCTGGTCGGTGAGCTGGCCCTGCCGGCCGACCGGCCGCCGGTGGCCACCCTGGTCTGCCTGCATCCGCTGCCCACCCACGGCGGAATGATGGACAGCCACGTCTTCCGTAAGGCGGCCTGGCGGCTGCCCGCCCTCGCCGACCTGGCCGTGCTGCGGTTCAACACCCGGGGCACCAGCAGCCTGCGCGGCACCAGCGAGGGAGCGTTCGACGGCGCGGTGGGGGAGCGGTACGACGTGGCCGCCGCCATCGAGTACGCGGAGTTCGCCGAGCTGCCCAACATCTGGCTCGTCGGGTGGTCGTTCGGCACCGACCTGACCCTGAGGTACGGCTGCGACCCGGCGATCGCCGGGGCCATCCTGCTCTCCCCTCCGCTGCGCTTCTCGACACCTGCGGACCTGGCCACCTGGGCCACCTCGGGTCGGCCGCTGACGGCGCTGGTGCCGGAGTTCGACGACTACCTGCGTCCGGCCGAGGCGCGGGAGCGGTTCGCCGCGGTGCCGCAGGCCGAGGTGGTCGGTGTGCCGGGCGCCAAGCACCTCTGGGTGGGCGACGCGGAGACGGTGCTCGACGAGATCGTCCGGCGGGTCAACCCGGCCGTCGAGGTGCCGCTGCCAACGACCTGGGACGGCCCGATGGAGTCCGGCGACGTCAGCGCGTACGCCGACCGGACGGTGGCCTCGTTCGCCGACACGCCCGTCCCCGGCCCCGCCGCCGGCAAGGCCGACTGACGCTCAGCGGGTCTCCTGGCGGGGCAGCACCACCTCGCGCAGGATCAGTTGCAGCGCGGCCACCGTGGGGATGGCGATCAGCGCGCCCACCACGCCCAGCAGCGCCACCCCGAGCAGCGCGGCCAGCAGGGCGGCCACCTCGTTGACCTCCACCGAGCGCCGCATCACCTTCGGGTAGATCAGGTAGTTCTCCACCTGCTGGTAGATGAGGAAGAAAACCGCGCAGGCGATGCCGGCCCGCAGGTCGGTGGCGAAGCCGACCAGACTCACGATCACCGCGCCGAGGGTGGCGCCGATCTGCGGGATCAGGTCGGTCACCGCGACCACCACGGCGAGTGCGAACGGGTACGGCAGATCGACGATCAGCGCGAAGACGAAGGTGGTCGCGCCGGCCAGCACCGCGATGCTCAACGCGCCGACCATGTACGCCCCGACCTTGGCCAGGATCTCGTCGCCGATCAGCTGCACCCGCTCCCGCCGCGACCGAGGCACCAACGAGTAGCCCAGGGAGCGCAGCTTGTTGAAGTAGGCCAGGAAGTAGATCGTCAGCACCAGCACGGTCAGCGTCCGGAACACCGTGCCGAAGATCAGTTGAGCGCCGCCCAACACCCCGCCGAGCGCCCGGCCGACGGTGTCCGCGTTCGCCGCGCCCTGCACGCGCTCCACCACGTCGTACCGTTCCATCAGGTCATTGACCGTCGGACTGCGCCGCAACTCCGCGAGCAGGCTCGGGATCTGGTCGATGAACTGCCCCGACTGCGTCACGATCGGCGGGACCAGCGCCCACACGCCGCCGCAGAGCAGCAGCACCACGGTGAGCGCGACCGCCGCCACCGCCAGGCCGTGCGGCAGGCCCCAGCGGCGTAGCCGGACCACCGCCGGGTTGAGGCCGACCGCCAGGAAGAGCGCGATCACCACCAGCACCAGGATGCCGCCGGCATTGCGAATCCCCAGATAGAGGGTGTACGCCAGCAGCACGCCCAGCCCACCGGTGAAGCCGATCAGGAAACTGTTGCGGCGCAGCGGGCGCCCCGGCGTGCCGAACCTGCCGGACGGGACCGCGGGTGCCTCATCCGGGTCGGTGCCCGGAGCGGGGACCGGTACCGGCGGTGGTGTCTCCGCCGAGGGCGGCGTCTCCGCTGGCAGGGGACCGGGAGTCAGGTCCGGGTTGTCGCCGGACGGGTCGTGCTGCGGCACCAGGGACCTCCCGGCTCAGAGGGTGGGACGGCGGGACGTGCGCCAGCGTGCACCGGTCAGGTCCATGGGGTCACAACTTCCTTCAGCAGTTCGGTCGACTGGCGGCGGGACAACGCACCGTTTCTGATCATCGCCCAGCGCGCCAGCAGCGTAGCCACCTCATGGTCGCCATCGACCATGAGGCCGTCAATCCGGTGCTCCATGTGCCCCACCCAACCACCGCCGCCACCTCGGGCCAGATCGAACGGTCCGGAAAGACTGACGTACAGGATCGGCCACCCCGCCGCGCGGACGCCGAACACCCCGCACCGACCCGCAGATCTTGGACAGTTTCCGTTACTGCCTAACGGGAACTGTCCAAGATCTGGTGGTGGGGTGACGTCCCGGCGGTGAAAGCTGTTCGGATGCTTCCCGCCGACGACGCCGACGCACTCGACTGGCTCGCCTTCGAGCAGGCCGGCGTGCTGACGACCGCGCAGGTCTCCAGCCTGCTCAGCGAGGGGACGGTGCGTGGGCGGATCCGCTCCGGCCGGTGGCGATCGATCTGTCGCGGGATTCTGCTGACTGGCAACGGTCGCCTGAGCCACGACCAGCAACTGTGGGTCGCGGTGCTCGCAGCCGGGCCAGGTGCGATGCTGGCTGGGGAAACCGCTGCCACCGAAGCCGGGGTACGAGGTCTGCGCCGTGAGCCACTGCACGTGCTGGTGCCAGCCGCCCGCCGTGCCGCGCGGACCTCGCTGCGTCGCCTCCCGATCGACATGCCCGCGGTGCTGGTGCATCGCACGTCGGTGCTGCCGGACTCGCACCGGCAACTCGCCCGTCCTCCGCGCACCACGACGGCCAGAGCTCTCGTCGACGCGGCGGGATGGGCGGTTGGTGCGGAGGAGGCGCAGCGGGTGCTGGCGGCCGGTTGTCAGCAGCGGCGGGTGCTGCCCGAGGAGTTGCAGGCGGTGCTCGACGTGCTCCCCCGAGCGCCCCGCCGGCACCTGATCCAACAGACCGTCGATGACATCGCCGGCGGTGCGCAGGCGCTCTCCGAGATCGACTTCCTGCGTCTCTGCCGCCGGCATCGGCTGCCCGTACCCGATCTTCAACAACATCGGGTCGACGCGGCGGGCCGCAACCGCTGGCTGGACGCGTACTGGCGGCAATGGCGGGTGCAGGTCGAGATCGACGGCGCGCACCACCTGGACGTCCGGCAATGGGCGGACGACATGCGTCGGCAGAACGACGTCTGGACCAGCGGCGACCGGATCCTGCGCTTTCCGGCCTGGCTGGTCCGGGCCCGCCCCGACGAGGTCGCCGACACCGTCCGACGGGCCCTCGTCGCAGCCGGCTGGGCCTCCACCCAACCCCAGCCTCACTCGACGCACACATAGATCTTGGACAGTTTCCGTTCTCGCGGAACGGAAACTGTCCAAGATCTCGATACTCGTGCGGGGAACGCGGCTGGCGGCGTACCCGTCAGTCCTTCTCGATGGTGACCTTGCTGGGCTTGGCGCTGCGCTCGTCGGTGGTCGGCTTGCTGGGTCGCTTGCCGTTCTCACCGGTGCTGGTGATCTTGGTCGGCTTGGCGCCCCGGCCGCCCTCGCCCGGAACGGCGGCCACGGTCGGCTCCCCGTCCACCCCGGCGCTGGCCGCGCCTCCGTCGACGGTGGTCACCGGCTCGGCCACCGGCCGGGTCGTGGACTGCCCCTCGGCTGCGGCGTTCACCGGCTGCCGGGTGTCGGCGGGCTCGGTCTTGCGGCCGTTGTCCGCACCCGATCCGGGCGACGTGCCGTCGTCGGTGGTCGCCGTGCCGGAGACGGTCGTGCCCTCGGCACCATTGTCGGCCGCGCTCCTGCTCACCCCATCGCCAGCGGTCGGGCCGTCGATCGGGCCGGCGACGCTCTGCAACCGCACCTCGGCCATCTGCCGCTGGAGTTCGTCGGACTCCTGTCGGGACTTCCAGGTCTCCTGCCGCAGGTCGGCGAGTTGCTGCTGGGCCTGGGCGATCTCCAACATCACCTGGGCCAACTGCTGCCGGCCCGCCGCCGACTCTTGCTGGGTGGCCGCCAGGTGCTGCTGGGTGGTGGCCAGGTGCTGCTGCGTCGTGGCCGCGTACTCCTCGAACTGCCGACGCGACGCCGCGACATGCTCGTCGGCCTTGCGGCGCTTGTCGCCGGCCTCGGTCTCGGCCCGGCTCAGCAGCTCGGCGGCCTCCGCCTCGGACCGCTGGCGGAGCGCCGCCGCGTCCTGCTCGGCGGCCTGGCGAACCCCGGCCGCGCCCTGCTCGATCTCGTTCTTACGGGTGGAGTACTCGGTCTCCAGCAGGTCCCGGCGGCTCGTGTACTCGGTTTCCAGCTCGTTCTTGCGGCTCGTGTACTCGGTTTCCAACTCGTCGC
The DNA here is from genome assembly GCF_040648675.1 of Micromonospora sp. NPDC049101. NCBI lineage: Bacteria > Bacillati > Actinomycetota > Actinomycetes > Micromonosporales > Micromonosporaceae > Micromonospora > Micromonospora sp. NPDC049101. Next base: position 233,145 of record NZ_JBEZED010000005.1, read on the forward strand.
GGCGGGTGGTGAAACCCGCCTCCAGCTCCTGCTGACGGCTGGCGAACCCGGTCTCCAGCTCCTGCTGGCGGGACTCGTGCTGCCGGTCCAGCTCGTCGCGGCGCTTGGCGAACTCCTGCTCGGCAGTGGACCGTCGCTGCGCCAACTCCCGGTCGGCCGCCTCGCGACGCGAGTTGACCTCCTGCTCCACGCCGGCCCGCCACGCGCCCAGCTCCTGCTGGGTCTGCGCACGGGTCTGCTGCACGTACGCCTCGGTCTCCGCGCGCATCCGCTGCACGTACGCCTCGGTCTCGGCGCGGCTGCGCTTGGCCGCCTCGGAGGCCTGCGTGGTCAGCCGCTCCGCCTCCTGCTGCGCCTTGGCGCGGGTGGCCCGACCCGCCATCGACGCGTCGTCGATGATCTGCTTGGCCTCCTGCTGCGCCTTGGCGTGCGTGGCCCGACCGGCCTCGGTCGCGGTGTCGGTGAGCCGCTTGGCCTCCTGGAGGGCCTTGGCGTGCACCTCCTTGGCGGCGTCGCGCAGGTCGCTGGCCTCCTGCCGGGCGTTGGCCAACGTCTCGCGGGCCGACTCGCGCAGCTTGGTCGACTCCTGCTGGGCCCGGGTGTGGATCTCCTTGGCGGTGTCCCGGAGTTGGGTGGCCTCCTGCTGTGCCTTCGCCAGCGCGTCCTGCGCCGCCTTGCGCAACTGCGCCGCCTCGTCCTTGGCGGACCGCAGGGTGGCCTCCGCCTCGGCCCGGCGGGCGGCGCTGTGCCGCTCCTCCTCCGAGCGCCGGGCGGCGAGGGCGATCTCGAAGTCCTTCAGTGCCCGCGCGGACTGCTCGCGGGCCTCCTCGATGATGTGCTCGGCCGCGGCACGACGGGCCTCGATCTCCACGTTCGCGTCGGCCACGATCTTCTCGGCCAGCTCCTCGGACTGCGTGACGATCGAGTCGACAAGCGGACCGAGATGCTTGAACGAGGCCCGGTCGACCACGTTCATCTGCTTGCGCACCTGGGTCAGGTCACGCTGGAGCACCTCGACCTGACCGGCGAGCTTGTGGATCTGTGTATACGCCTGTTCCCGTTCGGACGCGAGGGTCGCGATCTCGTGCTCGGCACGCGCGACATACCGATCAACCTGTTTCTTCTCGTACCCCCGCAGAGCGGACTCGAAGCTGGGCTCCGTCGTCACGTCCCCGCCGAGAGCGAACAGTTCCTCGCCGTGCGACATGCCCCCATCCTCACACGCAACAGGGCCTGCTGGGGCGATACGGACGCGCCTTGTGCGAGCTACTTCACTCCGTTGCGAGCACGGGATACCACGAACTGGGAAACGCATACGGCGCGAGGTTGCACCGGTTACCCGGTGTCACCTCGCGCCGTCGATGCCCCGACCTGACGCCGCGCGTCAGCCGGCGGTTTCCGCCGGCACCCGCTCCTGACCGCCCTCGGTCTTCTTGGCCTCCGGCTTGGCCGCCGGAGCAGCCGCCGCCGGCATCCCCGGCACGATGCCGGCGAGCCCGGAGAGCATCTGGCCCAGCTGCGAGGTGACCGCGTCCTTCTGCCGGGTGAGGTCCTCGACCTCGCGGCGGGCGGCCTGTGTGGTCAGCTCCGCCTCGGTGCGCGCCTCGGTGAGCAGGCGCTGCGACTCGGCCTTGGCCTCGTTGAGCGTCTTCTCGGAGTGCGCCTTGGCCTTGTCGATCGTCTCGGCGGCGTTGCGCTCCGACTCGACCCGGCGGGCCTCGGCGCGCTGCTCGATCTCCTTCGCGCGCTCCTGGGCGGCGCGGGCGCGCTGCTCGGCCTCGCTGACCATCTTCTGGGTCTGCGCGACCTGGGCGGCGTGCCGCTCGGACTCCTCGCGCTCCGCCTTCTCGCGTCGCTCGGCCAGCTGCAGCTCCAGGGCCTGGAGGTCCTTGTCGCGCTTGTCCCGCGCGTCGGTGAGCAGCTTGGTGGCCTCGGCGCGCTTCTCCTCGGCCTCGCGGGCGGCCTTGGCCCGCTGCTGGGTGATCTCCCGCTCGGCGGTGGCCCGGAGGGTGGCCACCTCCCGCTCGACTGTCGACTTCAGCTCGGCGACCTCGTGCGCGGTGACCGTACGCAGCTGCTTGGTCTCGCGGTCGGCGTCGGCGCGCAGCGTGTCAGCCTCGCGGCGGGCCTGCACCCGGACCTCGGCGGCCTCGCGCTCGGCGGCCGTGCGCAGGTTGCCCGCCTCGCGCTCGGCGCTGGCCTTCATGGCCGCGGCCTCGGCACGCGCCTTGTCGGTGATCTCGCGGGCCTCCAGGCGGGCGGCGGAGAGGATGCCCTCCGACTCGCGCTTGGCCTCGTTGCGGTGGTCGTTGGCCTGCTCCTCGGCGAGCCGGAGGATCTGCTCGACGCGGGTGCCGAGCCCGGAGAGAGTGGGCCGGCTGTTCTCTTCGAGCTGCTTGTTCGTGTCGGTGAGCTTCTGCTCCAGCGCACTCATGCGCTGTTCGGCTTGGCGGAGCCGACGCTGGGCGTCGTTCATCCGCTGCTCGGCCTCGGCACGGGCCTGCTCGGACTGGGTCAGCGCGGCGGTCATCCGGCCGAGGAAGTCATCGACCTGGTGAGTGTTGTAACCGCGCAGGCCGACGGTGAAGTCTGGCTGCGAGTTCGCGTTATCGAAGAACGCGAGAGGGGAGGACTGCTGCTGGGGCATTGGGACATACTGGCAGACGCCCCAGGGTGCTTCGCAAGAGCGGTGCGCAGCTTTCGTGGCCTCTTTACATGGTCAACTGCCACCATCGGCGGGGCGGGACCAATCGGCGATCTTGGCAGGTCCCGGGCGGGTCGGACGCCACGCAGCGTGACGTGAAAAAGGGCCCCGAGGCCCTTTGTTCGGTCCGGGCGGGTTTTCCGCTAATGGGAGCGGAAGAACAATGTCCGATCACCGCAATGGTCATCGAGGGCTCACCCGTCCGGCCGGCGGCCGGGCTCAGAGCCCCGGAGGCCGGCGGTGCCGGGCAGTGCCCCCGCAGGCCCGGCACCGCCGCGCTCAGTGCCCCCGGAACCGGTTGATCGCGTCCTCGTGCCGGGCCCGCAACTCCCCGTCGCGTACGCCCAGCCCGTCGCTCGGTGCGAGGCAGCGCACGCCGACCTTGCCCTGGTGGGCGTTGCGGTGCACCTCGTACGCGGCCTGACCGGTCTGCTCCAGGGAGTAGGTGCGGGACACCGTCGGGTGCACCTTGCCGAGCGCGACCAGGCGGTTGGCCTGCCACGCCTCGTGGTAGTTGGCGAAGTGGCTGCCGACGATCCGCTTGAGGTGCATCCAGAGGTAGCGATTGTCGTACTGGTGCTGGAATCCGCTCGTGGAGGCGCAGGTGACGACAGTCCCACCGCGCCGGGCCACGTAGACGCTGGCGCCGAACGTCTCCCGACCCGGGTGTTCGAAGACGATGTCCGGGTCCTCGCCGGCGGTCAGCTCGCGGATCCGCTCGCCGAAACGCTTCCACTCGTCCGGGTCCTGGGTCACCTCGTCCTTCCAGAAGCGGAAACCCTCCGCCGCGCGGTCGATGACCAGGTCCGCGCCCATCCGGCGGCACAGCTCCGCCTTCTCCGGCGAGGAGACGACGCAGACCGGGATCGCTCCGCCGTTGAGTGCCAGCTGGGTGGCGTACCCGCCGAGGCCGCCGGACGCGCCCCAGATGAGCACCACGTCGCCCTGCTTCATGTTGGCCCCGTGGTGCGAGACGAGCTGCCGGTACGCGGTGGAGTTGACCAGTCCCGGGCTGGCCGCCTCCTCCCAGCTCAGGTGACGCGGCTTGGGCATCAGCTGGTTGGCCTTGACCACGGTCAGTTCGGCGAGCCCGCCGAAGTTGGTCTCGAAGCCCCAGATCCGCTGCTGTGGGTCCAGCATGGTGTCGTCGTGCCCGGCGGCGTCCTCCAGCTCGACGGAGAGGCAGTGCGCCACCACCTCGTCGCCGGGTGCCCACCGGGTCACCCCGGGCCCGGTACGCAGCACCACGCCCGCCGCGTCCGAGCCGACCACGTGGTACGGCAGGTCGTGCCGACGGGTCAGCTCGGAGACCCGGCCGTAGCGCCGGAGGAACGTGAAGGTGGGCAGCGGCTCGAAGATGCTGGTCCACACCGTGTTGTAGTTGATCGCGCTCGCCATCACCGCGACCAACGCCTCGCCCGGTGCCAACTCCGGCGTCGGCACCTCCTGCACGTGCAGCGCCTTGCGCGGGTCCTTGTCCCGGGTGGGCATGCCGTCGAACATCCGGGCCTCCTCGGCGCGGACCACGACGCCTCGGTAACTCTCCGGTACGGGCAGCCCGGCGACGCCGGCGAGTTCGCGGTCCGGATCGTTCGACTCCTCCGCCGCCATGATCACATCGAGGATGTCCTGCACGGTGACCTCCGGTTCGTCCGCACCCGCCCGGGCCCGGGTGCTGCCATCGTCGGCGCCGGTGGGCACGACCGCCATGTCGGCATTCGACACATCCAACACCGGTCGTGCTCCGGTGGGGGCGGACGTTACTGAACGGTAGCTAGGCCGGGAAGTCCTCTGTGAAAAACTGCATCCGCCGATGCGTGAAGGTGCCCGGCCACCCCGCCAACCGCGCACTGACGTGCGCCGCGGCCCTCCCGAGTCGCGCGCCGCGCGGGGCGCGGAGGCGACAACTTCGGGGATGTTGCTGCCGCACGGGCGCTGGAGGCAGCGACATCCCCAAAGTTGTGCGGATCTTGCCGACGTCGCGTGGGCCGACGCCGACGCGGCGCCGGGGGTCAGTGGAGGGTGGGGGCGGGTTCGACGAGTTCGACGAGGACGCCGCCGGCGTCCTTGGGGTGGACGAAGTTGATCCGGCTGTCCGCGGTGCCGCGCCGCGGTGCGTCGTAGAGCAGCCGCATCCCACGCGCACGCAGCGCGGCGCAGGCCGCGTCGATGTCCACCACGGTGTACGCGACCTGCTGGACTCCCGGCCCGTTGCGGTCCAGGAACTTGGCGATCGTCGACTCCGGGGTGAGTGGGGCGAGCAGTTGCACGCAGCCGCCCTCGGTGGTCGGCCCGACGGCCAGCATCGCTTCCCGCACGCCCTGCTCGGCGTTGGTCTCGACGTGCACGCAGCGCATGCCGAACGTCCGCTGGTAGAAGTCGATCGCGGCGTCCAGGTCGGCCACGGCGATCCCGACGTGGTCAATCTTGCGAAGCCCGATGTCTGTGACGGAGTCGGCACCGGGCTCGGCGGAGGAGTTCTCAGTCATGGCGCTAGTCTGGCCGAACAATCGTTAAGGCGTACAGCACGGCACCCCCCTCGGAGGCAGGCATGGCTTCGGTGATCGTCAGCGGCGCGCGGACCCCGATGGGGCGGCTGCTGGGCAACCTCAAGGACCTCCCGGCCACGAAGCTCGGCGGGATCGCCATCAAGGCCGCGCTGGAGCGTGCCGGGGTCAGCCCCGACCAGGTCCAGTACGTGATCATGGGGCAGGTGCTGCAGGCCGGCACCGGCCAGATCCCGGCGCGGCAGGCCGCGGTCGAGGCCGGTGTGCCGATGTCCGTGCCGGCGCTGACCATCAACAAGGTCTGCCTCTCCGGTCTGGACGCGATCGCCCTGGCCGACCAGCTGATCCGGGCCGGCGAGTTCGACATCGTCGTGGCCGGCGGCATGGAGTCGATGACGAATGCCCCGCACCTGCTGATGGGCCAGCGCACCGGTTACAAGTACGGCGACGTGGTGGTCAAGGACCACATGGCGCACGACGGGCTCAGCGACGCGTGGGACTGCTGCTCGATGGGCGAGTCCACCGAGCGGCTCGGCACCAGGCTCGGCATCTCCCGCGAGGAGCAGGACGCCTTCGCCGCGGCCAGTCACCAGCGGGCCGCCGTGGCCCAGAAGAACGGCCACTTCGCCGAGGAGATCGCCCCGGTGGTGATCCCGCAGCGCAAGGGCGACCCGCTGGTGATCAGCGAGGACGAGGGCATCCGCCCGGACACCACCGTCGAGTCGCTGGCCAAGCTGCGCCCCGCCTTCGCCAAGGACGGCACCATCACCGCCGGCAGTTCGTCGCCGATCTCCGACGGTGCCGCGGCGGTGTTGGTGATGAGCAAGGCCAAGGCCACGGAGCTGGGGCTGACCTGGCTGGCCGAGATCGGCGCGCACGGCAACGTGGCGGGCCCGGACAACTCCCTGCACTCGCAGCCGTCGAACGCGATCAACCACGCGCTGAAGAAGGGTGGGCTGAGCGTCGCCGACCTGGACCTCATCGAGATCAACGAGGCGTTCGCGCAGGTCGGCGTGCAGTCCAGCCGGGACCTCGGCATCAGCTCGGACCGGGTCAACGTCAACGGCGGCGCCATCGCGCTGGGGCACCCGATCGGCATGTCCGGCGCGCGTCTCGTCCTCACCCTCGCCCTGGAGCTGAAGCGGCGCGGTGGCGGCACCGGCGCGGCGGCCCTCTGCGGTGGCGGTGGCCAGGGCGACGCGCTGATCATCCACGTGCCGGGGAATGCTGCGGTGGGCCAGTGAGCGCGAGGAGTGAGCCGGTTTTGCGAGCCCCGCAGTCGCGAACAAAGATGGTGCGGTGAGCGAGGCGGCCGCGTACGTCCCGTCCGGGGGCACCACGTCGGTGCGCCGCAGTCGGGACGTACCGATGCTTGTCGAGCGGGCCCGCGCGGGTGATCCTCGCGCGGTGGCCCGGCTGATCACCCTCGTGGAGAACGGCGACGCGCTGCTGCCGGAGATCGCCGCCGCGTTGGCGCCGTACGCCGGGCAGGCCCAGGTCGTCGGTCTGACCGGTTCGCCCGGGGTGGGCAAGTCGACCACCACGAACGAGTTGGTCCGCGCGCTGCGGGCGCAGGGGCATCGGGTCGGCGTGTTGGCGGTGGACCCGTCCAGTCCGTTCACCGGTGGAGCGATCCTCGGCGACCGGGTGCGGATGCAGGACCATGCCACTGATCCGGGCGTCTACATCCGGTCCATGTCCAGCCGGGGTCACCTCGGCGGGTTGGCCGCGGCGACGCCGCAGGCGGTCCGGGTGCTGGAGGGCGCCGGCTGCGACGTGGTGCTGGTGGAGACCGTGGGCGTCGGGCAGGCCGAGGTGGAGGTCGCCTCACTGGCCGACACCACGCTGGTGTTGCTCGCCCCCGGCATGGGTGACGCGATCCAGGCGGTCAAGGCCGGCATCCTGGAGATCGCCGACGTGTTCGTGGTCAACAAGGCCGACCGGGACGGCGTCGACGCCACCGTCCGTGACATCCAGGGCATGATCGCCCTCGGCGAGCGTGGCCCGGGGCAGTGGCGGCCGCAGGTGGTCCGCGCGGTCGCCGCGCGCGGCGAGGGCATCGACGAGATCGCGGCGGCGATCGACAAGCACCGGGGCTGGCTGGTCGAGCACGGCGAGCTGCGCCGCCGCCAGGAGGCGCGGGCCGCCGCCGAGGTCGAGGCGATCGCGCTCGGCACCCTGCGCGCCCGGATCGGCTCCCTGCGCGACGGTACGGAGCTGAGCACGCTCGCCACCAGGGTCGCCGAGGGTGCGATCGACCCGTACACGGCGGCGGACGAGTTGCTCGCCCAGCTCGCCCGCTGACCTGGCGACGCGGCGGGGCCGACGCCGACGATCGGCGGTGGCCCTGTGTGGTACCCGAAGTGGCCCTCGTCGATGCCGCTCCGGCCGTCCTCGATTACGTACCGATCTGCGCAGCAAGACGGACCTCACCCGCGGAGGGCAGGAATCCGCTGTGGACCGCCCAGTCGTCGGCCTGAACGGCCCGCGGACCGCCAGCGTGCGACCCGTGCCGGTAGGCCGTGGCGGCACTGCGCTTCGGTTGCCCGGAAGCGAAAGCGGCTCCGTTTTTAGTAGGCTCGCGGCGCGTGGCCACCGCACGGCCGGCCACGCGAGTGGGCTGACGAATCGGTCGGTCCACAACGCACCGGGACCAGGGGAGATGTGATCATGACGGACGCGGTGGAGAACGCCGGCGCAGCGCAGCCCGCGACGGGCGCGACCCGGGGTGTCACGTCGGTTTCCGACGAGGTCGTGGAGAAGATCGCCGGGGCTGCCGCTCGTTCGGTGCCCGGTGTCGCCGATCTTGGTGGTGACGTGGCCCGGTTCTTCAACAGCGTGCTGGACAAGGTCGGCCTGGACGAGGTGGGCGACGCTCGCCGGGGTGTCTCGGCCGACGTGAAGGGCAGTTCGGCAGTCATCAACGTGGTCCTGGTGATCGACGCCGGTCACGTCGTGGCCGACGTGACCGAGGCGGTGCGGGCCACGGTGATCGAGGCGGTGGAGAAGTACGGTCTGACGGTCACCCAGGTCAACGTCACGGTGGACGACATCGAGCTGAACCAGCCGGGAGTGGCAGCCGGAGCCTGAGGCGTCGGTGCGGCGGCCGTCGGGGCGGGCGAGGTCACGGCCGCTGTCCGCCGCTGTCGAGAAAGCGCAGCACCGCGATCACGCGCCGGTTGTCGCCGCTCGTCACCGGCAGTTGCAGTTTGCTGAAGATGCTGTTGATGTGCTTCTCGACGGACCGTTCCGTGATCACCAACTCCGCCGCGATGCCGGCGTTCGACCTGCCCTCGGCCATCAGGTGGAGCACCTCCAACTCGCGGGGGGCGAGCCTGCGCAGCGGGGTGTCCCGGCGGGTACGGGAGAGGATCTGGCGGACGACCTCGGGGTCGAAGACGGTGCCGCCGGCACCCACCCGGGTCAGCGCGTCGAGGAACTCGCCGACCTCGCCGACCCGGTCCTTCAGCAGGTAGCCGACTCCGTGCAGGTCGCCGCCGAGCAGGTCGGCGGCGTAGCGCTCCTCGACGTACTGGGAGAGCACCAGCACCGCGGTGTCGGGCTGCTGACGCCGGATGACGAGCGCGGCGCGGAGCCCCTCGTCGGTGTGGGTGGGCGGCATGCGCACGTCGAGGAGGGCGAGGTCGGGGCGGTGCTCGGCAACGGCCCGGAGTAGTTGCTCCGCGTCGGCGACCGCCTCGACGACCTCATGTCCGTTGCTCGTGAGCAGCAGGGTGAGGCCCTGGCGCAGCAGCGCCGCGTCCTCGGCGATCACCACCCGCATGGCAGCTCCATGGTGAGCACCGTCGGCCCGCCGGCTGGGCTGTGTACGGTCAGGTCGCCGTCGATGCCGTGGGCACGCTCGGCGAGCCCGGCCAGCCCCGAACCGCCCGAAATGTCGGCACCGCCGACGCCGTCGTCGGTCACCCGGACCAGCAGCGCGTCACGACGTGCCGCCAGGTGGATCTGAGCCCGAGTGGCCTGGGCGTGCTTGGCCGTGTTGGACAGCGCCTCGGCCACCATGAAGTAGGCGATGGACTCGATGAGTCGCGGCGGCCGACGGTCGAGGCGTACGTCGATCGTGACCGGCACCGGCGACCGGGCGGCCAGGGCGGACAGCGCGGCGTCCAGGCCCCGGTCGGCGAGCACCGGCGGGTGCAGCCCGCGGGTGAGGTCGCGCAGCTCGACGATTGCCTGCTTGGCCTCCTGATGGGCGGTGGCGAGCAGCGGCGCGGCGCGGACCGGGTCGTCGGCGAACTGGTGGCGGACCATGCCGAGGGTCAGCACCAGGTGGATGAGGCGCTGCTGGGCGCCGTCGTGCAGGTCGCGCTCGATGCGCCGGCGTTCGGCCTCGGCGGCCCGGACGACCTCGGCGCGGCGCTGCTCGACCTCCCGCACCCGGGCCCGGAGCTGACGGGTCGACGCCCAGCCGAGCAGGGTCCTCGCGAGCGAGACGTGCACCAGGGCGAGCGCCCGGACCACCGTCGGGGCGGCGATCAGCAGGGCCACCCCGCCGGTGACCAGTAGCGCCGCGGTGACCGGTCGAAGCGGCCCGTGCAGGAGGGCGTGGCCGGTGCTGTCGCGGGGTAGCGGGGTGTCGGCGAACGGCCAGGCCGGCGGATGGGTGGCGGCGATCAGCAGCCAGGCCCCGCCGCCCCAGGCGATCAGGGTCACTAGGGCCGTGCTGAGGGCCAGCGGCAGGCGGAGCAGGTGGTACGCCACGGCCCTCCACAGGGTCGAGTCGAGCACGAGGTGGCCGGCCCGCTGCGCCCAACCGGTCCCGGCGGGTGCGCGCAACGCCATCGGGATCCGTTCGCCGAGCACCAGGTGGCACCACCGCGCTTCGAGGCGGGCACAGCAGCGCAGCGCGGTCCCGTAGCCGAGGAAGGTCGGCACGCCGAGCAGCAGGACGGGCAGGAGTGCCGCGGAGAGCACGAGCCCGATGGCGCTGAGCGCGGTCATCAGCACCGCCCACGGGGTCACCACCAGCAGGTGCAGGGTTCGCCGCCAGGTGTCGGTGGAGACCAGCGCCCTCGCCTCCCGGCCCAGCCGTGATCGCCACGCCGTGGCCTGCTCGATCATCACTCTCCCGGGTCGTTGCTGCTCAGTGGGCCAGCGTATGGCGAGCTGGGCGCTCCGGACAGGAGGGCAACCTGCCAGTGCGCGGGGGTGCTACCACCACCTCGATCTCGCATGGTGGCCCGGCAGTCAGGACAGGCCCTTCTCGACAGGCTTGTTCGGTGCCAACCTGCCCATTCCTCCCGGACGGAGATCACATGAAGCAGTCAGCGACATTCCCGGAGTCGGGGCGGCGGGTTCCCCGTCTGCTCGTCGCGGCATATTCGGGCACCGCCGTGGCAGTGGTGTTGATGCTGCTGAGTCTGGTCGTCGAGTTGCTCGACGGTGCTCCGGCCCACCGGGTCTTCTGGCCGGTGGAGCTGGGCTCGATGCTGTTGTTCCTCGCCACCATGACCCGGCAGGGGAGGCAGTGGGGTCGGGTCACCCTGACCGCGCTCGTCGCGAACACGGTGGTGTTCAGGCTGCCTGGCATGGTCGCCAACCCGGGGGACCGGCAGCCACTGGCCATGGCGTTCGACTGGATGAGCCTGGGCGCTATGGTGGCCGCGGTGGTCCTGATTTTCCTGCCGGCGGCCAACCGGCACCTGCGGGCGACCCGCGAGCAGCAACGGCTCATCTCGCCCCGGGTCCGCAAGGCGCTGCTGGCGACGCACATCGCGAGCGCGGTCGGCTGGTTCGGAGTGATCACCGTGATGGCGACCATGGCCATCGCCGCTGCCGGTGCGCACGACCTCGGCTATCTGCGCTCGGCGTACACCATGATGTTGCTTGTCGACGAGACGTTTCTCGGCCCGGCTCACCAACTCGCCCTGCTGACCGGGGTGGCACTTGCGGCGGGCACGCCGTGGGGGCTCTGGCGGCGTCGGTGGGTCGCGACGAAGCTGGTACTGATGCTGGGGATCATGCTGGTCGGCAGTGCGGTCCTCCAGGACCTGGCGCTGCGCGCGCACGAGCTGGTCGAGGCGGGCCGGCCGGTGGCCGAGATCCGGGCCGAGGCCGGGCTGCCGTTGGCGCTGCTGACGCCGCTGGGTCCGGCGGTCGGACTGGTCGCGACGCTGCTGTCGGTCTACAAACCGGGCGGCCCGACCCGATACGGCCGCCGCCGTGGCGCGCAGCGCCCCCGGCCGGTCCGGAAACCGGCGGGTGTGGTCGCCGTTGTCCGCGACATCCGGTCAGTCGCCCACGACGTGGTCGAGGTGACGCTGGTCGGCGAGCTGGGCCAGGCGCTGCCTGGGTGGGAGCCGGGGGCGCACATCGACCTCAAGCTGCCCTCCGGTGTGGTCCGCCAGTATTCGCTCTGCGGCGATCCGGCGGATCGGAGCAGGTACCGGATCGCGGTACGGCGGGATCCGGCCGGTCGGGGTGGCTCGGCCGAGGCGCACCGGCTCCGACCCGGGCAGCGGGTCGTCGTCGGTGGCCCGCGGAACCACTTTCCCCTGGTGCCGGCGTCGGCGTACCTCTTCGTCGCCGGCGGGATCGGGATCACCCCGATCCTGCCGATGGTACGAAGGGTGCGAGCCGAGGGCCGCCCGTGGCGGCTGCTCTACGTGGGACGCTCGACCGGGCGGATGGCCTTCCGGGACGAGGTGTCCGCGCTCGGCGCCGAGCGGGTGCAGATCGTGGCCACGGACACCGACGGCAGGCCCGACCTGCTCCGACTGCTGGGCGTGGCATCCGCCGACACGGCCGTCTACTGCTGCGGTCCGGCCGAGCTGACCGCCGCGGTCGAGCGGCTCACCCCGCCCGCTCGGCGGCACGTCGAACGGTTCACCGCCACGTCTCGTGCCGACGCCGACAACCAGCCCTTCGAAGCCGAGCTGGCCCGCACCGGGCAGCTGCTCCAGGTGCCGGCGAGCCGCAGCCTGCTCGACCTGATCCGCGAGGTCGTACCCGAGGTTCCCGCCTCGTGCGAGAACGGGCTGTGCGGCAGTTGCGGTGTCGTCGTCGTCGACGGGCAGCCCGAGCACCGCGACGACATCCCGGCGGCGCGGCGCAGGGACGGCCGGGACGTCGTCTACCCGTGTGTCTCCCGGTCGCGCACCCCGCGGCTGGTGCTGGACCTCTGACGCCATCCGCCAGCTCACGTTACCGGCCGGTACGACGGGACTTAGCGATCGTTCAGGTGAGGGTCCTACACTCGACGTGCAGTCGAGGACCCGAGGAGGAGCCCTGCTCATGGACGCCGACGAGATCGACGCCGGACGGGCGCGCTGGCAGGCCCGGTACGACGCCGCGCGCAAGCGCGACGCGGACTTCACCACGCTCTCCGGGATGCCGGTGGAGCCGGTCTACGGGCCGCCCGAGGGCAGCGCGTATCCGGGCTTCGAGCGGATCGGCTGGCCGGGCGAGTACCCGTACACCCGGGGTTTGTATCCGACCGGATACCGGGGGCGGACCTGGACGATCCGGCAGTTCGCCGGCTTCGGTAACGCCCAGCAGACCAACGAGCGTTACAAGATGATCCTCGGCGCCGGCGGTGGCGGCCTCTCGGTCGCGTTCGACATGCCGACGCTGATGGGCCGCGACTCCGACGACCCGCAGGCGCTCGGCGAGGTCGGCCACTGTGGCGTCGCCATCGACACCGCCACCGACATGCAGGCGCTCTTCGACGGCATCGACCTGGCCGACGTCACCACCTCGATGACCATCTCCGGCCCGGCCGTGCCGGTGTTCTGCATGTACCTCGTCGCCGCCGAACGGCAGGGCGCCGACCTGTCCAAGCTGGACGGCACGCTGCAGACCGACATCTTCAAGGAGTACATCGCGCAGAAGGAGTGGCTCTTCGACCCGGAGCCGCACCTGCGCCTGATCGGCGACCTGATGGAATACTGCGCGGCCGAGATCCCGCGTTACAAGCCGCTGTCGGTCTCCGGCTACCACATCCGCGAGGCCGGCTCGACCGCCGCGCAGGAGTTGGCGTACACCCTGGCCGACGGCTTCGGGTACGTGGAGCTGGGCCTCTCGCGCGGGCTGGACGTGAACGTCTTCGCGCCGGGGCTGAGCTTCTTCTTCGACTCGCACCTGGACTTCTTCGAGGAGATCGCCAAGTTCCGCGCCGCCCGCCGGATCTGGGCCCGCTGGCTGCGCGACGTCTACGGCGCCACCAGCGAGAAAGCCCTCTGGCTGCGGTTCCACACGCAGACCGCCGGGGTGTCGCTGACCGCGCAGCAGCCGGTCAACAACGTGGTACGCACCGCCGTCGAGGCTCTCGCCGCGGTGCTCGGCGGCACGAACTCGCTGCACACCAACGCACTGGACGAGACCCTGGCACTGCCCACCGACGAGTCCGCCGAGATCGCCCTGCGTACGCAGCAGGTGCTGATGGAGGAGACCGGCGTGGTCAACGTGGCCGACCCGCTCGGCGGCTCCTGGTACGTCGAGGCGCTGACCGACAAGATCGAGGCCGAGGCGGAGGAGATCTTCGCCCGGATCCGGCAGCTCGGTGGGGACGGGCCACACCAGATCGGCCCGATGACCTCAGGCATCCTGCGCGGCATCGAGGACGGCTGGTTCACCGGGCACATCGCCGAGTCGGCCTTCGTCTACCAGCAGGCCCTGGAGAAGGGCGACAAGAAGATCGTCGGGGTCAACTGCCACACCGGTACGGTCGCCAAGGAACTGGAGATCCTGCGCATCTCGCACGAGGTGGAGCTGGAGCAGCGCCGGGTGCTCGCCGAGCGCAAGGGCGCGAGGGACGAGTCGGCGGTCCGCGCGGCGGTGGCCCGGATGGTCGACGCCAGCCGCACCGACGAGAACATGATCCCCGCGATGCTCGACGCCGTCCGCGCCGAGGCGACTCTCGGCGAGATCTGCGACGCCCTACGCGCCGAGTGGGGCACCCACCGCGAACCCGCCCGCTTCTGACCCCCCACCCCCGCCCCCACGGCTCCCGCGAGGGTGGGCGTGGGGTGCGGGGCGGGGGTGCGGGCGGGGTGGTCGGGGCAGGGTGAGAGTTGCAACGTCGGGGTTGTGGGTGACCTGAGATCGGGGGCTCACGTGCGAGACTAGGTAACCATGAGCGACCCACGGATCACCTCGTCGATCTTCACCCGCGGCGCGGTCGACCTCAGCACGCTGCGTGGCCCCGCACCAGCAAGTACGCGCCCCGGCACGCCCCCACAGGGCGGCCCGTCCAACGGCACCCCCGGCGCGCCCGCCGCCGCCGGCGGTAGCACCGCCATCGTCGACGTCACCGAGGCGACAATCCAGTCCGAGGTGCTCGAACGGTCGATGGCCGTGCCCGTCGTCGTGTTCTTCGGCGCGGCCGGCTTCCCGGAGAGCGACGAGTTCGCCCCGGTCCTGGAGCAACTCAACGCCGAGGGCGGCGGCACCTGGGTGCTGGCACGGGTCGACGTGCAGGAAAACCCGCGCATCGCCCAGATGTTCCGGGTCCAGGGCATCCCCATGGTCTACGCGGTCGTCGGCGGCCAGCCAGTCGACGCCTTCTCCGGGGTGGTGCCCGAGGCGCAACTGCGGCAGTGGATCCAGGCCGTGCTCAAGGCCGGCGGCGTGACCGTGGCCGAGCCGGAGGACCCCCGCCTCGACGAGGCGGACGACGCCCTGATGAGCGGCGATCTGGACGCCGCCGAGCAGGCGTACCGGAAGATTCTGGCCGACGCCCCGGCGGACGCCGCGGCCACGGCGGGGCTGGCCCAGGTCGGCGTGGCCCGCCGGGTCGCCGGCGCGGACCCGGCCGCCGCGCTGGCCGCCGCCGAGAACGCCCCCGACGACGTGGCCGCCCAACTGCTGGCCGCCGACATCGAGGTGCTCAGCGGCCTGGCCGAGCAGGCGTACGCCCGGCTCGTCGGTCTGGTCCGGCGCACCGCCGGTGAGGACCGGGAGACCGCCCGCCAGCACCTGGTCTCGCTGTTCTCCATCGCCGGCCCGGACGATCCGGCCGTCGCCTCGGCACGCCGGGCACTGGCCAGCGCCCTGTTCTGAGTTCGTAGTACGCCAGCGCGGGCCGGCGTTCCGGCCGGCCCGCCCGACCAACGAGGACGGGAGCTCATGATGCGCCGGATCGCCGTCCTCGACGCGCCGACAAATCTCGGTCTGCGGCCACCGACGACCACGTCGGTCCCCGGTTGCGCCAAGGCGCCCGGCGCACTGCGCGACCACGAACTGCTGGCCCGGCTACGCGCCCGCGACGCCGGCTGCGTCACCCCGGCCCGGTACGACCCGGGCGACTGGCGCCCCGGCGACGGGGTGTGCCACGCCCGGGAGATCGCCGACTACTCGCTGGCCCTCGCCGAACGGATCGGCTCGATCATCGACCGGGGCGAGTTCCCGGTGGTGCTGGGCGGCGACTGCTCGGTGCTGCTGGGATCGGCGCTGGCCATGCACCGCCTCGGCGAGGCCGTCGGCGGGCGGATCGGGCTGGTCTTCGTCGACGGGCACTCCGACTTCCGGCACCCCGGCAACGCCTCGTACGTGGGCGCGGCCGCCGGGGAGGATCTCGCCCTCGTCACCGGCCGGGGGCAGGCCGACCTGGCCGCGATCGAGGGGCGACGGCCCTACTTCCGCGACATCGACGTGGTGGTGCTCGGCATCCGCGCCCAGGACGAGTACCGGCTCGACCTCCAGGCCGCCGGGATCACCACCCGGCCGGTGCCGGCCCTGCGCGCCGAGGGCGCCGCCCGGACGGCCCAGTGGGCGCACGAGCAACTCGCCGACTGCGCGGGCTACTGGGTGCACATCGACGTGGACGTGCTCGACCCCGCGGTGATGCCCGCCGTGGACGCCCCCGACCCGGGTGGGATCGCCTTCGCCGAGTTGGAGATCCTGCTCGCCGGGCTTGTCGACACCCCGCACTGCCTCGGGGTGGAGTTGACAGTCTTCGACCCCGACTACGACCCCGACGGCTCGTACGCGGCCGAGATCGTCAACACCGTGGTCGCCGGCCTGGCCCCGGTCACCGCCCCGGAGGCGGTGCCACCCCGGCTGCTGTCGTCCCGGCCGACCCCCGGCCCGCGGCGGGGTAACGGCCGCTCCCCGGCCCCCGCCGAGCGGGTTGGTGGGCTGGACCGTGCCGAGCGGGTCGGTGGGGTCGCTGGCGTGATCGGCGTGGCGGCGTCCCTCGCCGATGCCCCCTCGTGGGAGTCGGCCGTCGATGCCACGCCGCTCACGGAAGCCGAGTCCTCCGACGCGGGAGCCGCCGCCGTCGACCCGGCCGGCATCGACCATTCCGACGGTCCGGTGGCTGCTTCCGGCCGATTCGGCGGTGACTCTGCCGAGGGCGCGGCCCATATTCCGGCTGCGGCCGAGCGGGAGCCGGTCGGCCCACCCGCCTCGGCCGGCCCAGGTCTGCTCCGCCGACCCGTCCCGCCGGTAGAAAACACCCCGGACCACCACAAAGCCGACACTGCCTGACCCGAATGCCGCCCCGCCGGGCCAAGATCGACTCGGGTTTCATGATGTGGCGGGCTCCGGGTGACTCGGATACCGCGGCTTCAGCAATACCGAGTGGATCAACGCCTGCGCGGTGCGCGGCGTCGCCGCGTGGGCCGTGCGCGGGGTCGCCGCCGGCCGTGCGCGGCGGTGCCGCCCTGGGCCGTGCGCGGCGGTGCCGCCCTGGGCCGTGCGCGCGGTGGTGCCGCGTGGGCGGGGCGCGGGTCGGGGGTGGGCGCGCCGGTGCGGCGTTGGTGTCAGGACCTGGGGAGGGCGCGGAGGAAGCGCTCGGCGATCGGGACGGCGGACGCCGTGCTGGCGCCGCCCTTCTCCACGAAGACGGCGAACGCCACGTCGCCCCGCCAGCCAACGAACCAGGCGTGGGTGTGTGCCGGGTTGTCGTCGTATTCGGCGGTGCCGGTCTTGCCGTAGACCTCGCCTGGCACGTCCTTCAGCGCGCTCGCGGTGCCGGTGGTGACCACCTCGCGCATCATCGCGCGCAGCGCGGCGACCGATTCGGGCTTGAGTTGTTCGCCCGGCGGGGCCGGCTTGGCCGGCGCCGGGTCGATCAGCAGTTTCGGCTGCTCGAAGCGGCCTCGGGCGACCGCCGCGGTGGCACCGGCCATGGCCAGCGGGCTGACCAGCGTGGTGCCCTGCCCGAACGATGCCGCGGCCTGCTCGGCGGGACTGCCGCCGGTGGACACCTTGCCGGTAAAGGCGTCGGTGCCGACGTCCCATTGACCTTCCAGGCCCACCGAGCGGCCGGCGGCGGCCAGCCCGTCGCCGCCGAGCTTCGGTGCCAGCGAGGCGAACGCGGTGTTGCAGGACTTGGCGAAGTCGGTGCGGAACGGCACGGAGCCGAGCTCGAAGTTGTCGGAGTTCTTGAAGGACCGACCGTCCACGGTGAAGGTCTTCGGGCAGGCCACCGGCCCGTCCAGGGTGACCGCGCCCCGGTCCAGCAGGCCCAGCGTACTGACCATCTTGAACGTGGAGCCGGGCGGCACCTGAGCGTCGAAGGCCAGATTCTCCCCGGCCGGACCGGGGCCGTTCGCGGCGGCGAGCACCGCACCGTCGCTGATCCGGAGCGCCACCAGCGCGGATCGCAGTGGCTCGGCGCGCAGTGCCCCGTCGGCGGCGTTCTGGACGGCGACGTCCAGCGTGGTCTTGAGCGCCTGACCGGGCTGCGGCTCACGGCGGAACAACTCGGTGCCGGTGGGTTCGAGTTTGCCGCCCTCGGTGGGACGCTCGACCACCACGGTCAGCCCGGGGCCGCCGCGCAGCCGCTCGTCGTAACGGCCCTGCAACCCGCCGTGCCCGACCAGGTCGCCGACGACGTACCGGTCGGGGTGTGCGGCGAGGTCGTCGGCCTGCGCCGGGTCGACCGTGCCGAGCAGCGCACGGGCGAATTCCCGGGTCGGTGCCAGGTCGACCTTGTCGGAGGTGAACTTGGTGCCGGGCAGGTCGTAGATCCGGGTCTTGATCTGGCGGTACGCCTCCTCGCGAAGCGACACCACCTCGACGAACGCTCCCGGCTCGGCCTTCGCGACGCGCTCGGGCAGGTCGGCCAGGTCGACAGCGGGGACCAGTGCCGGGCGGATCGCCTTGAACGCCGCGTCGAGATCCTTCACGAGCTTCTTGATGTCGGTCACCCCGTCGGGCTGCACCCCGACCCGCACCACCGGGCGGGGAGCCACGATCGGTTGCCCGGCGGCGTCCAGCACCCCGGCACGGGCGCTGGCGTCGCGGCGCAACGCCAGCCGGTCACCCTTGCTGAGCTGCTCCTGCACCACCTTCGGCTCCCAGATCACCTGCCACTGGTCGTCGTCGCCCTGAGCGAGACGCACCTCCCGGTCGTACGTCCACCGGGTCTGGCCGGGGAGGTTCCACTCCACCTGCACGGTTGTGGTGGCGATGTCCGCCGTGACCTTCGGCTCGCCGCGTCGCGTCAGCGTGGGCGGGGTGGCCGCCAGCTCACCGGAGAGTTCCTTGATCTCGCGACTCACCTCAGCCGAGGGCAGTTTGCCGCCGGTCGGGTCGATCAGGCCGACCGCCTGAAGATCGCCGCTGCGCCAGCCGGAGAGGAAGGCGTCCACGGTGCGCTCCGGCCCGTCGTCACCCGAGCAGCCAGCCAGAACGCCGGCCGCGAGCAGCGCCGCGGTGAGGCCGGCGAGCGCGCGGCGGGCGGGGTTCGGCCGGTGGGGCCGAGGGTACGACGAGGGCATGAAGCTGGTCCTTCCGATCTCGGAGCGCCTTCGCACGGTAGTACGCCGAGGGCGTCCCCAACGTCCCCCACGACGGTGGGCGCGCTCAAAGACGGGCCGAGCCAGTGTGATGAACATCGCGTGGCGGGGTATCCCGCAGCCGGCCAACCTCGG
Organism: Micromonospora sp. NPDC049101; assembly: GCF_040648675.1. Classification (NCBI taxonomy): domain Bacteria; kingdom Bacillati; phylum Actinomycetota; class Actinomycetes; order Micromonosporales; family Micromonosporaceae; genus Micromonospora; species Micromonospora sp. NPDC049101. The sequence continues at coordinate 252,197 of NZ_JBEZED010000005.1, forward strand.
ACCCGCAACGGGTGAAAGGACAAAGTCCCGATCCGGACGTCTGGCCAATGGTCCGCCGACGAAGGCGCACAACGGCAGGGCCTAGGCTGAGCGGCAGAGTGACCCACAACGCGGTGGGTCGAGGGGAGTGGCACCGATGGACCGGCGTCCGGCGATCAAACCGGAACCCGACCTCCGGCAGGATGACTCCGGCCGGGACGACGACAGCTTCGATTCGGCGACCGACGGGGACGGCTACGGCCGGCTCGACACGGGAGTCACCGGGCTGACCGGGTCGAGCATCGACACCATCTACGATCTGGGCCTGCCCACCGAGGCGTTGGCCGACGACGTGGAGGACGCCGAGCTCGACGAACCCGTTCCCAACGCGGAGCGCCTGGTGGCCCAGGCTGTCGCGCTCGCCGGGGACGACCACGACGCGGCGACACTTGTCGGCCGTTTCTGGCGGTTCGCACCGGACGAGGAGCTGGTCGGCTTCACGGCGGAAGAGATGCTCGACGCGGCCCGGGCACACCGGGACCTCGCCCAACAGCGGGTGCCGGGCGAGTTGAAGCTGCGGATCCACGAACCGCACGCCGACCAGCACCACACGGTCGTCGAGATCGTCACCGACGACATGCCGTTCCTGGTGGACTCGGTGACCGCGCTGCTCAACTCGTACCACCTGGACGTGCACCTGCTGGTGCACCCGCTGGTGGTGGTCCGGCGTGAGCCGTTGGGCCGCCTCACCGAGGTCTCCGCGGACGTGGAGCCGGACGACGCGATCTCCGGCGACATCATCGAGAGCTGGATGCGGATCGAGATCGACCCGGTCCGGGACGCGGCCGAGCGGGACCGGCTGCGCCGCGAGTTGCAGCGGGTGCTCACCGACGTGCGGGAGGCGGTGGAAGACTGGCCGAAGATGCGTCAGCGTTCCCTCGCGCTCGCCGACGAGTTGGCCTCCGCGCGTACCTCCGACAACCGCCCGCCGGTGCCGGAGAAGGACATCACCGACTCGGTGGAGTTGCTGCGGTGGCTCGCCCACGACCACTTCACCTTCCTCGGCTACCGCGAGTACCGGCTGGTGGACGCCCCGGGCGGTGACGCGGCGGACCCGGTCGACGGCAAGGCCCTCGAAGCGGTGCTCGGCACCGGCCTGGGCATCCTGCGCTCCGACGCGCCCGAGGCCCGACCGCTGGCGTCGATGACGCCCGAGGCGCACGAGAAGGTGCTGGAGAAGCGCCTGCTCATCATCACCAAGGCCAACTCGCGGGCCACCGTGCACCGCTCGGCGTACCTGGACTACATCGGCTTCAAGATCTTCAACGAGGCCGGCGAGGTGATCGGCGAGCGGCGCTTCCTCGGCCTGTTCTCCACCGCCGCGTACCGGACCAGCGTCCGCGAGCTGCCGGTGGTGCGCCGCAAGGTGGCCGAGGTGCTGGACCGCTCCGGTCTGAGCCGGCGCAGCCACTCCGGCAAGGATCTGATCCAGATCCTGGAGACCTACCCGCGTGACGAGCTGTTCCAGATCAAGACCGACGACCTCTACCACGCGGTGATCGGCGTGCTGCGGATGGCCGGTCGCCGGCAGCTGCGGGTCTTCCTGCGCCGGGACGCGTACGGGCGGTTCATCTCCTGCCTGATCTACCTCCCCCGGGACCGGTTCACCACCCAGAACCGCCTCCGGATGCAGGACATCCTGCTGCGTGAGCTCAACGGTGTCGGGGTGGACTACACCACCCGCGTCACCGAGTCGATGCTGGCCCGGGTGCACTTCATCGTGCGTACCGACCCGACCCGGCCGCCCGGCGACATCGACGCCGACCTGTTGGCCGAGGAGTTGGCCGACGCGACCCGGCTCTGGGACGACGACTACCGGCTGGTGTTGGAACGCAAGCTCGGCGACGAGCAGGCCAAACACCTGTTCACCAGGTACGCCGACGCGTTCCCGGAGGGCTACAAGGACGGGCACACGCCGTACGAGGCGATGAAGGACCTGGCGAAGCTGGAGCTGCTGGAGGAGCCCGGCCAGCTGGAGATGCACCTGTTCCGCAAGCAGCTCGCACCCCGCCCCGGCACCCGGGTGCCCGGTGCGGACCTGGCCGAGGCCATGGACGTCCGGTTCAAGGTCTACCGGTACGGCGAACCGATGATGCTCTCCGCCGTGCTGCCGGTGCTGCACTCCCTCGGTGTGCGGGTGGTCGACGAGCACCCGTACGAGGTGGACCGGATCGACGGGCGGGTCTACCTGTACGACTTCGGCCTCATGCTGCCCGAGGGGCACCACGAGCTGGCCGAGGTGCGCCCGCACGTGGAGAACGCCTTCGCGGCGGCCTGGCGTGGCGAGGCCGAGGTGGACCGGTTCAACGAGCTGGTGCTGCGCGGCGGGCTGACCTGGCGGCAGGTGGTGGTGCTGCGGGCGTACGCGAAGTATCTGCGGCAGGCCGGCACGGTCTTCTCGCAGGACTACATGGAGCAGACCTTCATTGCGTACCCGAAGCTCGCGAGCCTGCTGGTGGAGCTGTTCGAGACCCGGTTCGCGCCGGGCGAGCTGAGCGCCGAGCAGCGGCAGCAGCGCAGCGGTGAGCTGGTGGAGACGATCCGGGGTGCGCTGGACGACGTGGCCAGCCTGGACCAGGACCGGATCCTGCGGTCGTACCTGACGTTGATCGAGGCGACCCTGCGGACCAGCTTCTACCAGAAGCGCGCCGACGGGCGGCCGAAGGCGTACGTGGCGTTCAAGCTCGACCCGCAGGCCATTCCGGACCTGCCCGCGCCGCGCCCGAAGTTCGAGATCTTCGTCTACTCGCCCCGGTTCGAGGGCGTACACCTGCGGTTCGGGCCGGTGGCCCGGGGCGGGCTGCGCTGGTCGGACCGTCGGGAGGACTTCCGGACCGAGGTGCTGGGTCTGGTCAAGGCGCAGATGGTGAAGAACACCGTGATCGTGCCGGTGGGCGCCAAGGGCGGCTTCGTGCTGAAGCAGAAGCCGGGTGACCGGGACGAGGCGGTGGCCTGCTACCAGGAGTTCGTCGGCGCGATGCTGGACGTCACCGACAACATCGTCAGCGGGCAGATCGTGCCGCCCGAGGACGTGGTCCGGCACGACGGCGACGACCCGTACCTGGTGGTGGCGGCGGACAAGGGCACCGCCACGTTCTCCGACATCGCCAACGAGATCTCCACGGCGCACAACTTCTGGCTGGGCGACGCGTTCGCCTCCGGCGGTTCCGCCGGCTACGACCACAAGAAGATGGGCATCACCGCCCGGGGCGCCTGGGAGTCGGTCAAGCGCCACTTCCGGGAGTTGGGCCTGGACACCCAGACCCAGGACTTCACGGTGGTCGGCGTCGGTGACATGTCCGGCGACGTGTTCGGTAACGGGATGCTGCTGTCCGAGCACATCCGCCTGGTGGCCGCCTTCGACCACCGGCACATCTTCCTCGACCCGGAGCCGGACGCGGCCACCTCGTACGCGGAGCGGCGGCGGCTGTTCGACCTGCCCCGGTCCTCGTGGGAGGACTACAACCCGGAGCTGATCTCGGCCGGCGGCGGCATCTTCCCGCGTACCGCGAAGTCCATCCCGATCACGCCGCAGGTCCGGGCGGCGATCGGCCTGGACGGCGACGTCACGCACCTGTCACCGCAGGAGCTGATGAAGGCGATCGTCACCGCTCCGGTGGACCTGTTCTGGAACGGCGGCATCGGCACCTACGTCAAGGCGTCCACCCAGACCAACGCCGAGGTGGGCGACAAGTCCAACGACGCGATCCGGGTGGACGGGCGCAACCTGCGGTGCCGGGTCGCGGGCGAGGGCGGCAACCTGGGCTGGACCCAGCTCGGCCGGATCGAGTACGCGTTGACCGGCGGCCGGATCTTCTCCGACTTCATCGACAACGCGGCCGGGGTGGACACCTCCGACCACGAGGTGAACATCAAGATCCTGCTGAACACGGCGGTGGCCGACGGGGAGTTGACCACGGCCGAGCGGGACGAGCTGCTGGCCGGGATGACCGACGAGGTCGCGGAGCTGGTGCTGCGGGACAACTACGACCAGGCTCGGGCGATCAACAACGCCCAGGCCCAGGCTGCCTCGCTGCTCCCGGTGCACCGTCGGATGATCAACGAGCTGGAGCGGTCCGGCGCGTTGGACCGGGCACTGGAGGCGCTGCCGCCGGACGAGGAGCTGGCGGTCCGCAGCGAGTCCGGGCTGACCGCGCCGGAGTTCGCGGTGCTGCTCGCGTACGTGAAGATCGTCCTGGAACGGGAGATCCTCACCGAGGGGTTGGCGGACGAGGAGTGGACGACCGAGGTTCTGGTCAACTACTTCCCGACGCCGATGCGCGAGCGGTTCGCCGACCGGATGGGCCGACACCGCCTGCGCCGCGACATCGTCACCACCGTGTTGGTCAACGAGGCGATCAACCGGGGTGGCATCTCGTTCATCTTCCGGGTGGTCGAGGAGACCGCGGCCAGCGCCGCGGACGTGATCCGGGCGTACGTGGTGGTCAGCGAGGTCTTCGGGCTGCGTGAGCTGTGGGACGCGGTCGAGGCGCTGGACAACAAGGTCGCGCCCGAGTTGCAGACGAGCGTCTACCTGGACACCCGCCGGTTGCTCGACCGGGCGGTGCGGTGGCTGGTGTCCAACCGGCGCTCGCCGATCGACGTGCCGGCGGAGATCGCCCGGCTGCGCGACGGCGTCACCCGGCTGTTGCCGGGGCTGGAGGAGCTGTTCTACGGCAACGAGCGGCAGGGCATCGCCGCCCACATGGACGCGATGACCGATCGTGGGCTGCCCCGCGAGCTGGCGGAGCGGGCGACCCGGCTGATGTACAGCTTCGGCCTGATGGACGTGGTGGAGACCGCGAACGCCAGCGGGCGGGACGTCAGCGAGGTGGCCTCGGTCTACTTCGTGCTGTCCGACCTGTTCCGGGTGGACTCGCTACTGTCGAAGATCTCCCTGCTGCCCCGGGAGGACCGCTGGCAGACGTTGGCCCGGATGGCGCTGCGCTACGACCTGTACGCCGCGCTGGCCGCGCTCACCGCGGAGGTGTTCGGCTCCACCCCGGAGGACCTGCCGCCGCACGAGCGGGTGCAGCAGTGGGAGCAGTCGAACGCCACCTCGATCCACCGCGCCCGGCGGGCGATGGGGGAGTTCGACGAGTCGCGGGCGGACCTCGCCGCCCTGTCGGTGCTGCTGCGCCAGATCCGCACCCTGGTGCGGACCTCCGCAGCCGCCTGAGTCAGGTACGCCGGACGCGGTCCGGCCGGTCGGGGTGACCCGACCGGCCGGACCGCTGTCGTTCGCCGCGGGTCACCCCGCCAGGGTGGCGAACACGACGATGTTGTCCGGGTAGCTCTTGGCGGCCTGGTCGAACTGACCACCGCAGGTGACCACCCGCAGGCCGGGCCGGTCAGCGGGCCCGTACACCAACTCGGTGGGGAAGGCCGTCTTCGGGTACGACGCCACCGAGTCGACCCGGAACGTGGCCGGCCGGCCGTCCGCCCGCCGCACCGTCATGGTGTCGCCGGGAACGAGAGCGCCGAGGTCGAAGAAGACCGCCGGGCCGAGCTTCGCCGAGTCCACGTGCCCCACGATGACCGCGTTACCGGTCTCGCCGGGGCTCGCGCCCGGCTCGTACCAGCCGGCCTGGTCGGCCTGCTCCAACGGGGGGACCTGGACGGTGCCGTCCGGGTTGGTGCCGAGCGACATGATCGTCGCCTGGACGCCGATCCGGGGGATCTCGATGCTGGTCGGCACGGAACGCGCCAGCCCGGCCGGCACGTCCCCTCGGCCGGCCGGCTGTCCGTCGGCTGGCTGTCCGTCCGCCGGTGGGATGGCGGTGGCGGTGCCGGCCGGCCCGCTCACCGTGGGACCGGCCTGGGCCAGCGGCTGCGGCGGCCGGGCCGGGGTCGTGGTCTTCAGGGCGGCACCGATCATGCCGGCGCCGATCATGGCCATGGTGACGACGACGGCCGCGCCGGCGGCACGCCACGGTCTCCCGTGACGGCCGCCGGCCCGTGTCGTCGTCACGTCAGACGAGCGAACCATCGGTCCGCCGGCGACGCATCAGCACGATCCCGCCCAGCGCGGCAGCGCCGAGCAGGCCCGCCCCGCCGGTGGCCAGGCCACGGTCGGTACCGGTGCTGGCGCCACCGTCACCACCGTCGACACCGCCGTGCGGCAGCACGACGAGCTCGCCCTCGCCGCACGAGCCCTTGAGCTCGTAGCGACCCGGCTTGGCGTCCTTGTCGATCTTGGCCTCGCCGTAGTAGACGAACTCCCGCTCCTTCTCCCAGCTGTCCTCGTCCGAGCCGCGCTCGTCCTTGTCCTTGGACTCCCAGCTCTTGTTGGAGCCGTGCTCGTCGCGGCCTTCGTCGGAGCCGTACTCGTCCTTGTCCTTGGACTCCCAGCTCTTGTTGGAGCCGTGCTCGTCGCGGCCTTCGTCGGAGCCGTACTCGTCCTTGTCCTTGGACTCCCAGCAC